>CAJUII010000047.1 GCA_910586405.1 uncultured Lachnospiraceae bacterium | reverse complement strand
GCGAGGAGTTGGACGACCAGGAGACGACGCAGCCCGAGACTGAAAGCCAGAATGAAGATCTGGGTGCGGACGATGTCCATGAGAATCGCAAACTGCCGCCGGAAGGGTTTGTACTGACGCTTGCTTCTGAGGATTGGGGACTTTCCTTTGGGGAGGCTGGCGCGCAGCCCGTCGGAAATGCGCCGGCGGAGGATTTAGCTTGGTATGATGCTTATTTTGTAGGGGATGACAGTGAGAAGGTAATCTATCTCACGTTTGACTGTGGCTATGAGAACGGCTACACGGAACCGATTTTGGATGCGCTGAAAAAGCATCAGGTTCCCGCAACCTTTTTTGTCGTGGGACACTTCTTAGAGACGGCGCCTGATTTGGTGAAGCGCATGGTGGAAGATGGGCACATGGTCGGCAACCACACCTATCATCATCCCGATATGTCCTCCATATCCAGTCTGGACGCCTTTCAGAAGGAACTGGGGGATGTGGCGGATGCTTTTCATGACATTACCGGCACAAAGCTTTCCACGTATTACCGCCCACCGCAGGGCAAGGCAAACGCGGAAAATATTAAGATGGCACAGCAGCTAGGATATGACACGATTTTCTGGAGTCTTGCGTATGTGGACTGGGACCCGGACAAGCAGCCAAGTCATGACACCGCTTTTGATAAGCTTACGTCCCGCATACATCCCGGTGCAATCGTTCTGCTGCACAATACATCACAGACGAACGGTGAGATTTTGGACGAGCTATTGACGAGATGGGAGGAGATGGGGTATCGTTTTGAGTCGCTTGAAAGTTTAAGGACAAAATAACCCTCCCCCCGGCTTACGAAACCAATTTCGATAGGATATAATGAATTTCAGCACGATACTTGAACAGAGTGTCGTGCTGAAATTTTTCATTTACAGTAAATTCATAGATATTTCGATGAGGAGGGTATGATGCTGAGATTCAATTGGTGTAAGACAATTTTGTGTGTGATAATCAGCTTGGCGGGAATGACGATTCTTTCCGGCTGTGCCTCGGATGGTGGTCCAGCTCAGTCTTATGCTATGCAGGGCGAGGAGCAGGCGAGTGTGGTCATTGCGGTTTCCACAGAGCCGTCCACGCTGGATCCCTGTCAGGGATGGGGGCATGGGAATACACCGCTAATCCAGAGCACGCTCATCAAATACAATCAAGAGATGCATTTTGAGAAAGACTTGGCGGTTGATTACAGTCTGGATGAGACGGGGAAACGCTGGACCTTCTGGCTGCGGGACGATGCGCGGTTTACGGATGGGGAGGCGGTCACTGCGGAGGATATTGTGTTCACTTTTGAGACAGCCAAGGCGGCGCAGGCGTCTGTTGACCTGACTTTTCTGGAAAGCGTGGAGGCAGTAAATGACACGACTGTCACTTTTTTGCTCTCAAGACCGACATCGGTGTTTCTAAATACAATTGCTTCGGTGGGAATTATTCCAGCACATGCCTACAGCGCGGAGTACGGGACCAATCCGATCGGTTCAGGACCGTGGAAATTTGTCCAGTGGAATCCGCAGGAACAGCTGATTTTGGCGGCGAACGAGGACTATTACGGAGCGGTTCCTTCCATTAAAAAGGTGACAGTTGTCTTTATGACGGAGGATGCCGCTTTTGCGGCGGTGCAGGCAGGGCAGGTCGATGTGGCGCTGACGGCAGCGACGCTTGCGAACAGGGAGATTGACGGTTATCATTTGGCGCGGGTCACATCTGTGGACAATCGGGGCTTTACGCTGCCGATACACCCAAATCAGGGCAAAACGACGAAGAGCGGCTTTCCGATTGGCAATGATGTGACCTGCAATCTGGAAATCCGTCAGGCGATTGCCTGTGCGATTGACCGTGAACTGGTAGCGGATGTGGCGCTAAATGGATTTGCGACGCCCTGCTATTCCGAGAATGACCAAATGCCGTGGAATAATCCCGACGTGGCGATTGAAACCAGCGTGGAGAACGCGAGAAAATTACTTGCGGATGCAGGCTGGGCAGATTCCGACGGGGACGGTATCGTGGAAAAGGATGGGATTGCGGCGGCATTTACAGTCTTATATCCCAGCGGGGATTCTGTTCGTCAGGCGGTAGCGATGGCTGCTGCGGAGCAGGTGGAGCAAATCGGCATTCATATCACGGTGGAGGGAACGAGCTGGGACGATTTGGCCAAGCGCATGTTTTCGGACGGGGTCATGATGGGCTGGGGTGCGGCAAATCCGTATGAGAGTTATTGTCTTTACCACAGCAAAGGCGCATTTCAGGATGATTTCTACAATCCTGAAGGGTATCAATCGGAGAGGACAGACAATTACCTGTCTGCGGCGATGGAGGCGCTGACGACAGACGAGGCGTATGAGAACTGGCGTCTTGCGCAGTGGGACGGCGAGACAGGCACTTGCATGAAGGGTGTCTGCCCGTGGGTGTGGATTGTCAATGTAGACCATCTGTATTATGTAAGAGACGGGCTTGACATTGGCAGGCAGCAGCTTCATCCGCACGGTGCGTCCATGCCTTTATTGCAAAATCTGCACGCGTGGCGCTGGTCGTAGGATTATAAAAAAGAAATTATGAAATAGAAATTATGAAATAGAAACGAGGGGAGATTGCGTGATATTTCACCATCTTGATCAGCCTGCCCGCCGAGGAGGGCGGATTGCTTTGCTATTGCTCAAAAACAGTATACGAATGCTGTCCCTTTTATTTGCAGTGAGCCTTATTTCCTTTGCGCTGGTGAGTGCCTCGCCAATTGATCCCGTGCAGCAGTATTTGATGGGAATCGGTCCTGTCTCAGCGGAGCAGCGCGCCGAGATTGAGGCGTACTGGGGCATGGACAAGCCGCCGGCAGCGCGCTACATTCATTGGCTGAATGCCTTGCTGCACGGAGATTTTGGCATTTCACTGCTGTACCGCAGACCAGTGCTTGCGATCATCGCAGAGCGCTTTCTAAATTCTTTTGCATTAATGCTGTGCGCGTGGCTGTTTTCAGGGATGATAGGCTATGCACTTGGCTGTATCATGGGCATGTATCGTGAGAAATGGCAGGATCAGGTTCTCCGAAGGCTGTGTTATCTTTTGAGCAGCGTCCCGACGTTCTGGCTGGGTCTGGTTCTGCTGTTACTGTTTGCTGTGAAGCTCGGCTGGTTTCCGGTTGGATTTTCCACCCCCATCGGTATACTGGACAGTGAGGTCCGTATTTGGCAGAGACTGCATCATCTGGCGCTGCCTGCGCTCACGCTCAGCCTGCTTTCTTTTTCCAACATTGCACTTCACACAAGACAGAAAATGATTGAGGTGATGAACAGTGCGTACATTTTGTTTGCGCGCGCACGCGGTGAGCGCGGGTGGACGCTGTTTGTCCGACACGGGCTGCGCAACACAATCCTGCCTGCGTTGACCTTGCAGTTTGCCTCGTTTGCAGAGTTGTTTGGCGGCGCGGTGCTTGCGGAGAATGTGTTCTCCTACGCGGGGCTCGGCTCGGCATTGTCCGCGGCGGGACTTGGCGCAGATGTACCGCTTTTGCTTGGAATCACGCTGTTTTCGACACTGTTTGTCTGTGTGGGAAATATGGCTGCCAATCTGCTGTACGGTGTCATAGACCCGAAGCTTCGGGATGGAGTGAAGCAAGGCGGTGATTGAGTGATCGATGCAAACTGGAATATAGCGCTTGAGGGCGCTGTGAAAAAGAGATTCAAAAAGATTGTATTAGGAGATTGCATTAAGAGGAGGAGCGATGAGACAGATAAAACAGCGCCATTGGCAGAACCAAAGACGATGGATGCGGCAAAAGCATCTGAACCGCCGGACAAGGGCGCTTGTGCTGACAGCGGTTTTGCTTGTGCTGCTTCTTGCGGTATATGGGGCTGGCATTCTGATTCCGCAGGAGGCTGTCGCCACAGATTTTATCCATGCTCGACAATCCCCGTCATGGCAGCATCCGTTCGGCACAGACAATCTGGGGCGCGATATCCTGATGCGCACGCTAAAAGGGATGTCTGTGAGCGTGACAGTGGGGATTGCGGCTTCGTGTGTCAGTGCAGTGATCGGTATTTTGATCGGCACTGCCGCCGCAGCAGGCTCCCGCTTGCTGGACGGGGTTATAAACTGGCTGATCGACCTGATGATGGGGATTCCGCACACCGTTTTTATCATACTGATATCCTTTGCACTGGGAAGGGGGCTGCGCGGGCTTCTGGCTGGAATCGCGGCGACGCACTGGACGAGTCTGGCGCGGCTGATTCGTGGAGAGGTGTTGCAGCTTCGCAGTCAGCAGTATATCGCCGTGTCGCGCCGCATGGGCAAATCGCACACCTGGATTATGGTACACCATATGCTGCCACACCTGGCGCCGCAGTTTGTGGTGGGGTTGATTTTAATGTTTCCTCATGCCATTCTGCATGAGGCATCGATCTCCTTTCTGGGATATGGACTCTCACCGGAACAGCCCGCAGTTGGCATTATCCTGGCGGAGAGCATGACATATCTCTCCTCGGGGATGTGGTGGATGGCAGTGTTTCCGGGGATGGCGCTCGTGCTGACAGTCTGGCTGATCGATCGGCTGGGTGAGAATCTGCGGTGGGTGATCGACCCGTATTCCGCGCAGGAGTAGGCTGAATTATTTCAGATGAACTTGGCATATGACAGGAGAAACAGGGATGGAGAAGAAGGAATATAGGAGAGGCGACCCCAATGTACCGCTTTTAGCAGTCAATGGTTTGTCGGTTTCTTTTCAGATGTACGACAATACATTCGAACAAAGAGCATTGCAGGTTATCTCTGAACTTCATTTACAAGTACATGCCGGAGAGATCGTGGCAATTGCGGGGGCATCCGGTTCTGGCAAGAGTCTGCTGGCAGCGGCGATCCTGGGGATTTTACCGGATAATGCCACTGCCGCCGGAGAGCTGCGCTATAAGGGGCAGCTGCTGGTGCCCAAATTACAGAAGCAGCTGAGCGGAACAGAGATTGCGCTGGTGCCGCAGTCGGTTGATTTTCTGGACCCACTGATGAGGGCGGGGGCACAGGCAGACGGACACAGAAAGCCCCGCCCGACGAAGGAGAGACGCCGGCTTTTCCAACGGCTTGATCTGCCAAAGGACACAGAGAAATGTTATCCGTACCAGCTATCGGGCGGTATGGCGAGGCGTGTCTTGGTTTCTACTGCGCTGCTGGCAGATGCGCAGCTCATTATCGCAGACGAACCTACGCCGGGAATGAGTTTGGAGCAGGCGCTGGCAGCGTTAAAGATGTTTCGACAGATGGCGGATGATGGGAGGGCTGTCGTGCTGATCACGCACGATATTGATCTCGCAGTTTCCTTTGCGGATCGGATCGCAGTTTTCTACGCAGGAACGATTGTTGAAATTGCCAATGCACAGGACTTTGGGGAAGGCCCGGACGCGCTGCGCCACCCTTACAGCAAAGCCCTCTGGCGTGCGCTGCCGCAGAATGGTTTCGAGCCGATCGCGGGATCGCAGCCCTACGCGGGAAGACTTCCGAAAGGGTGTCTGTTTGCGCCAAGATGCAGCCGCAGCACACCGCAGTGTGCGCAAAAAGCACCTTCTATGCGCGCACTGCGCGGCGGCGAGGTGCGGTGTTTTTATGCACACGGGCGTCCCAAGGAATAATGTCAGCAGAAGCTGACGGACGCCCGGCGCGGGAGTAGGGGAGCACACAAACAGGCTGTGCAGGATGAAGATTCGAAATACAGCGTGGCAAAACAGCTTTGAAAAGAGAGGGATTTGGATGTGGCTGGAAGCAAAAAATATCAGTTTTCGATATGGTAGGAATCAGCCGTGGATTGTGCGGCATTTGGACTTTCGGGTGGAGCAGGGGGCATGTGTTGGATTGTCTGCGCCGAGCGGCACAGGGAAATCCACGTTGGCAATGCTGCTTGCGGGCTATTTGACACCTGAGGAGGGCGAGATTTTGCTGGACAAAAAGCCGCTTCCGAGGAAGGGCTTCTGTCCAGTGCAGTTGATTTACCAGCACCCGGAGCAGGCAGTCAATCCGCGCTGGAGGATGCACAGGGTGCTCGAGGAGAGCGGATTGATCTCGGAGGAGCTTCTCGCCGCACTTGGCATAGAACAGGCGTGGCTGGAACGTTTTCCAAGAGAGCTTTCCGGCGGGGAGCTACAGCGGTTTTGTGTCGCGCGGGCGTTGATGAGTAATGCGCTTTTTTTGATTTGCGATGAGATGAGCACCATGCTGGATGTCATCACGCAGGCACAGATTTGGAACGTTGTCTGCGGTGAGGCGGCAAAGCGCAATATGGGAATGGTTGTTATTACGCACAATCATCATCTGGCGAACCGTCTGTGCAGCAGCGTTTATGATTTGAAGGACTGCTGTTCAGCAAGACCCTAACATTCCGCAGATAAGGTTCGGGTGAGAAGAAATGCCTGAAATACGGCATTTTTCATCTCGATTTATGATTCTGCGAAGCGAAATCATGTTCATACAGTTTGGCAGGTCTTTGCAGTGTGCACAGGAACGTCAAGTATTACATATAATGATAGTAGTGCCCCTTTTGGAGAACAAAGACCGCTGTGACAATCAGCGCGAGCACCTCAGCCGCCACGATGGCGAGCCAGATCCCGTCAAGCCCTAGCAGAAGCGGTAGAAGCAGCACAGCCGCCACCTGGAACAGCAGTGTCCGCAGGAAAGAGATTGCAGCGGAGATCACACCGTTTCCAAGAGCTGTAAAGAATGCGGAGCCAAAGATATTGTAGCCCATACATAAAAAAGAAAGAGCGTACAGAGCCAGCGCTCGCTTGGTCAATTCAGTCAGTCCGGCGTCATAGCCGACAAAGATCTGTGCAAGCGGCTGGGCGGTCAGGATGGCTAAAATCGTCAGAAGGACATTCCACAAGGTAATCAGGCAGAAGCTTTTACGGAACAGCCCCTTTAGTTCAGCGTGGTTTCCAGCGCCGTAATGATAACCGATGATCGGCGCACTTCCGATGGAGTAACCGATAAAGATCGCCGCAAAGATAAAGCTGACATACATAATAATGCCATAGGCGGCAACACCATTCTCGCCAATGTAGCGCATGAGCTGAAAATTGTACAGGATATTGACAAGCGACATCGAGATATTGGTCATCAGCTCGGAGGAGCCGTTGATGCAGGTCTGGTATCAAGCCGCCGATTAGCTGGCTTGCGGCGGTGGCAGCCGCAGCACCGATAATACTCCAGTGAAAGACTGCGATAAAAACAAAGTCAAGCACCATGTTGGTGACACCGGCGGCAACTGTGACAGCAAGACCAAGCTGTGGGCGTTCCGCTGTGACCAGAAAGCTCTGAAATACATTTTGCAGCATAAATGCGGTCAGGGTGCACAGGATTATGCGCCCGTACACGACGCAGTTGTCAAGCATCTCGCCTGTGGCGCCAAAGGCAGCCGCGATCGGGTGCAAAAAGAGGAGTCCTGCCAGCGTGAGCACGATGCCGCTTCCGATAACAACATAGACCATCATAGAAAAATACTTGTTTGCCCTGTCCGGCTTTCCCTCTCCAAGTGCCTGTGAGACAACCGCGCTTCCGCCTGTTCCGAACATAAAGCCGACAGCGCCCATGATCATCAAGAAGTTTCAGATCGTTTTTTGCTGGGGTTTTTGTTTATTTCAGAGAGCTGGAAAATACCGTTTTCAACATGTGCTTGGACTGACTGCGCAGCCGGTCGAGGTAATTTTGGGTCAGCAAGAGCAGCTGATCTGTCTGCTCTTGCGGCATCTGTGAGATGACCTCATTTTCCATCGCGATCACTGGCGCGACATTCTCCTGTAGAAACTGTTCACCCGCAGGCGTCAGAAATATCTGCATCTCGCGTCCCTTCGCGGGTTTCAGACAGAGATACCCTTCCTTTACCAGCTTGTGTATGGCAGAGTGAATCGTCTGTTTGCTTGTGAATGCGTAGTCGCAGATATCGCGCTGACAGCAGCCATCACCCAATGCCGCGATGGCATAGAAAATGTCAAAAACGCTGTCGGACATGCCAATTTGGACGCATAGGTCGTGATAGAGTTCAGTGAGTGCTTTGTTGAGGCGGTTTAGTTCATTTTGTTTTGAAATAGGGCGCAGTGTCATGGGATGGTTCCTTTCTATCGTTAATTTTTTGTTCGATAAAGCAAGTCTGATTTCATACTTGTGATTATAGTCCGAAATCATACTCAAGCCAAGCAGAATTTCAAAAGTTATGCAAAAAAGGCGGCAGCACAGAATGCCACCGCCCTTTCGGCGTGTCGATGTTTAAGACTCGTATTCTTTTAGATATTCCTTGCTTGATACCTTCGCAGTGTTGTCATAGCACTTGAAGATTTGCAGCAGAAAGCTGCTGTCTAATTTCGGCGTGACCAGACTCACAACCGGTGTGACAACCAGTCCTGCAATCATTGCGATCGCACCGGCATTGATCGGTGACGAGATAAATTGAAGGAACATATTGGAGACGGTGATGCCGACGCCGCAGACAAAACTCGCCCATACGCCTGCTCTGGTCACACCCTTCCAGTAGAGACCATACAAGAACGGAGCCAGGAATGCGCCTGCCAGTGCGCCCCATGAAATGCCCATTAACTGTGCGATAAAAGTTGGCGGATTCAGTGCGAGCACAACAGAGACCACGATAAAAAATACAATCAGTACACGTATGTAGATCAATTGTTTCCTGTCATCCATATCTTTCACAATATTTCCTTTGAGAAAGTCCAGTGTCAGCGTGGAGGCAGAAGTCAGCACCAGGGATGAAAGCGTTGACATGGAAGCCGACAATACCAGAATGATTACAACGCCGATCAGAAGGTCCGGCAGTGTAGAGAGCATGGACGGAACGATCGCGTCATACATCACGGAGCCATCCGCCTTGTACAGCGTTGGCGCGTCAAACAGCCGGCCGAAGCCGCCCAGAAAATAGCACCCGCCCGATACAATCACCGCGAAGAACGTAGACACAATCGTTCCGGTCTTGATTGCCTTCTCGCTCTTGATGGCGTAAAACTTGTGCACCATCTGCGGCAGTCCCCATGTGCCGAGAGATGTCAGAATGATAACCCCCAGCAGATTTAGTGGATCTGTGCCAAAAAAGGAAGCGAATGCGCCCTGCTGACCCATCGTGACAGGCACGTCAGATGGAAGTTCCGAGAGCTTTCTGACCGCCTCGAGAAATCCACCTTGACCGGAGAGTACCGCGCCAATCACTGCCACGATGCCAAACAGCATAATGATGCCTTGAATGAAGTCGTTGATGGCAGTCGCCATATACCCGCCGAGGATAACATACACGCCGGTAAGCACCGCCATTGTGATAACGCATACTGTATAAGGAATGTCAAACGCCATACCAAACAATCTCGAAAGTCCATTATAGACAGAAGCCGTATATGGAATCATGAACACAAACGCGATCGCAGAAGCCGCAATTTTAATGACATTGCTGTCATAACGCTGTCCGAAAAAGTCCGGCATTGTCGCCACCTCGAGATGATGTGTCATCACCCTCGTGCGCCTGCCCATCGCAACCCACGCAAGAAGTGAGCCAATCACCGCATTTCCCAGACCAATCCAAGTGGAAGCAAGACCGTACTTCCATCCAAACTGTCCCGCATAGCCGACAAATACAACAGCGGAAAAATAAGAAGTGCCGTAAGCAAAAGCCGAAAGCCACGGACCGACACTGCGCCCGCCTAACACGAAATCCGTCATGCTGTTAGCGCTCTTGCGCGCATACAGCCCGACTGCGATCATGCTTCCGAAGAATAACAGTAGCAAAATAATTTTAATCAGCATAATCAATGCTCCTCCCTGAGTAAAAAGTTGTATCACATGAATACTTTAGGACTTCAACGCTTTTATGTGATAAAGTAACTTATTATAACGCAAAATGGGGATATGTGTCAATAAATAATCAACGCTTTTCTTGCATATCCGAGGCATTTAGTGTAGACTGTAGTGTGAGAAGAACTTCTAACTGCCTGTGGCAGTTTTCACTCACAGCAAGGGCTGTTTCGTGGAGAAGTACGAAGTCTCACACGGAGAAATGCCTGAAATGCGGCATTTCTCATATGGGTTTGAGTTGCGGCAGAGCCGCGACATGGAGGTTAGTGGTAGGATAGGAACAGAATTAGCGTTATAGTCCAGATATTTGGAGGAAAGAAATGCAGACAAGACGAATCAGGACATTACATAATATTATTGTAGTATTAAGCATCGTGACAATGATCTCCCTGACTTTTGCGGGAGCCATGGGCGCGCTGTATGTGCGGGAGGTCAGCGAGGTGAAGCGCCTCCGCGGTGAGAAAGAGCAGGTGCTGCCCGTGTTGTCGGTGGATGTGGATGACAAGACATCCGGGAATCAGGAGCCAGGGATGCCCAATCAGGACGCGTCTGTGATAACGGAGGCGGCGTCAGCCGGTGAGGACAGTATGAGTGATGCGGATGCTGCGACGCTCGCGGAGCTTATGCAGTCTAAGGAGGCGGAGGTGGAGCAGTCCATGAAGGAACAGATGAAGGCGCTTGTGACAGGGGAGGATGGAAGCCCGCTCAAGATGCTTCGGTCTTTTTTCCCGGAAAACTTAATCTATTCTTTTGATAATGAGTATGTGTTTGCGCCTGTGCTGGAGGAGGTAGAGAAGCATAGTCTGCTTGACGAGAACTTCCAAAAGACGGAAGAAGGACTCATGCAGTATGTGGAGAACGGCACTGTCACTTCGCACAAGGGGATTGACGTATCAAAATATCAGGGAACAATCGACTGGGAAGCGGTCAAGGAGGAGGGGATTGAATATGCCTTCATCCGATTAGGACTGCGCGGATATGAGTCCGCAAAGATTGTTTTGGATGAGTATTATGATGCCAATATGGCAGGAGCCAACAGTGCGGGTGTAGCGGCGGGCGTTTACTTTTTCACGCAGGCAGTCACCGTCGAGGAAGCGAAGGAGGAGGCAGATTTCGTCATCGAGCATTTGGCGGGGTATGATGTCTCCTGCCCGGTCGTGTTTGATGTGGAGCGGATTTCGGGCGGCAAAGGGCGCGCAGACCAGCTCACCAAGGAGCAGCGCACAGACATCACAATTGCGTTCTGCGAGGCGGTCAAGGCGGCTGGATACACGCCGATGATCTATGGCAATGTCGTGTGCTTTACGCAGCTGCTTGACATGACGAAGCTCAACGATTATGAGAAATGGTATGCATTCTATGACGATTATATGTATATGCCGTACAATGTGAGCTGCTGGCAGTATACCGAGAAGGGGCGCGTCAACGGCATACCGGACAATGTAGATCTGAATATTTCATTTAAGACTTGGTAAAGAAGGAGGGAATATACATGGTCAAGGAAATCGAAAAATTGCAGCAAATGATTGACGAGAGCAAAAGGATTGTCTTTTTTGGCGGTGCGGGTGTGTCTACCGAGAGCGGAATCCCTGATTTCAGGAGCGTTGACGGTCTTTATAATCAAAAGTACGACTATCCGCCGGAGACCATCTTGAGCCATACGTTTTATATGAGGAAGCCGGAGGAATTTTTCCGATTTTATCATGACAAAATGCTCTGTCTGGACGCAAAGCCAAACACTGCGCACAAGGTTCTGGCGAAGCTTGAGGCACAGGGGAAGCTCACCGCCGTGGTGACGCAGAACATCGACGGGCTGCATCAGGCGGCAGGCAGCAAAAACGTGCTCGAGCTTCATGGCAGCGTACTGCGCAACTACTGTGAAACATGCCATAAATCCTACAGCGTACAGGATATCGTGGACAGCGCGGGCGTACCGCACTGCACATGCGGGGGCAGGATCAAACCGGATGTTGTGCTGTACGAAGAGGGGCTTGACCAGCACACGCTGCAGGAGGCGGTGCGAGTGATCAGCGAGGCGGATATGCTGATTATCGGAGGTACTTCGCTCGCAGTATATCCGGCAGCGGGGTTGATTGATTACTACCGGGGAAATCGTCTCGTGCTGATCAACAAGACGCCCACACAGCGCGACACGATGGCGGATCTTGTCATAACGGGCAGCATCGGTGAGGTGTTCTCACAGCTTGACTTGCATGAATCGGACTGATGGGGATTTCCTTGCGGGCGGTAAGGGAAACGAACCATAATATATTGTAGTGGAAAGTAGGCAGTGCAGATGGGATATGAATATGAGGTCGGTGATATCGTTAAATTGAAAAAACCGCATCCCTGCGGCAGCCTGGAGTGGGAAATTCTTCGGGTGGGCGCAGATTTCAGGTTAAAGTGCGCCGGCTGCGGGCACCAGGTGATGCTTGCGCGGCGCCAGGTGGAGAAAAGCACGAAAGGATTGAGAAAACCTTAAAAAATTTGTAGAAAATATTGTCAAAAGCCTTGCAAAACCTTAAAAAATATAGTATCATAAATTTTCGTGATATATAAATCCTTGCTTCTTCCCAGAGAAGAGGCCAGAGACCAAAAGGAGGTAACAGAATGAACAAGTATGAATTAGCCGTTGTTGTCAGCGCGAAGCTTGAGGACGATGAGAGAGCAGCTGCCATTGAGAAGGTAAAGAATATGGTAACAAAACATGGTGGCACGATCACAAACGTAGACGAGTGGGGTAAGAAAAGACTTGCTTATGAAGTACGTAAGATGAGAGAAGCTTTCTATTATTTCATCCAGTTTGACGGCGAAGCAAATGTTCCAAGCGAGATTGAATCAAGAATCCGTCTTATGGAAAATGTTGTCAGATATCTGTGCGTTAGACAGGACGAGAACTAGAGTGCGCGCCTGCACAGAGCGGCAGGGCGTATAGTGGAGAACTTTTATATATGAATAAAGTGATTTTAATGGGACGTTTAACAAGGGACCCTGAGGTGAGATATTCTACGCAGGGCGATGGTCAGATGGCGATTGCGCGGTATACGCTGGCAGTTGACCGCAGATTTAACCGCAATGGCGATGAGAATACAGCGGATTTTATTTCTTGTGTTGCATTTGGCAAAACCGGGGAATTCGCTGAGCGATATCTCCGCAAGGGAACCAAGATTGCTGTGACAGGTCGGATCCAGACCGGCAGTTATACCAATAAAGATGGTGTAAAAGTTTATACCACGGATGTTGTTGTTGAGGATCATGAATTTGTTGAGAGCAAGAACAGTAATAGTTCGGATAGCGGTTTTGGTAACAGCAATTACGGCGGCAGCTTCGGTGGAGGCAGCAGCCAGCCGGCAGCGCCGATGGCAGCAGGTGACGGCTTCATGAATATTCCAGATGGAATTGACGAGGAACTACCGTTTAACTAGAATCTGTTTGAGCGATTGAAGGGATTGAAAGAATAGGAGGCTTTATCATGGCTTTTAATAAAACTGAAAAAGCTGATTCTCCAATGAAGAGAAGAGGCGGTATCCGCAGAAGAAAGAAAGTATGCGTATTTTGCGGCAAAGATAATGTGATTGATTACAAGGATACAGCGAAATTAAAGAGATATGTATCTGAGAGAGGCAAGATTCTGCCCAGACGTATCACAGGAAACTGCGCGAAGCATCAGAGAGCGCTCACTGTGGCGATCAAGAGAGCACGCCACATCGCATTGATGCCATACACGATTGATTAAGGAATTGTAAACAGGAGAGACCAATGAACTTGTCGGTAGGGTTTGTTGGTCTTTTTCATTCAATATAAAGAGAAGGAGAACGGCAAATGGCATACTCAACAGTAGTGGAAAATTTTTTAAGATATGTTAAGATTGACACCCAGTCGTCGGAGGAGACTTCTGACAAGGTGCCCTCGACGGACAAGCAGCGTGATTTGGCAAAGCTGTTAACACAGGAATTAACTGCGCTCGGCGCAGCGGATGTGCGGTATGATGAGGAACACAGCTATGTCTATGCGGTGATACCCTCAAATATCGATGACACAGATAAGGTTCCGGCAGTCGGTTTTATCGCACATATGGATACAGCGCCGGCGGTGAGCGGTGCGCATGTGAATCCGAGAATCATTGAGAATTACGATGGAAATGATATCGTTTTGGACCAGGAGAAAAACATTGTCACCCGTGTGTCGGACTTTCCTATGTTAAAGGACTGCAAGGGGAAGCATTTGATTGTGACAGACGGCAGCACACTGCTTGGCGGGGATGACAAAGCCGGCGTCGCGGAGATTATGGCGATGGCGGCGCATCTCATGACACATCCTGAGATAAAGCACGGGAAAATCTGCATCGGATTTACGCCCGATGAGGAGGTCGGAAACGGGGTTGAATATTTTGACATCAAGGGCTTTGGTGCGGATTATGCCTACACGGTGGACGGCGGTATGCTCGGTGATATGAGCTATGAGTGCTTTCATGCGGCGGGGGCGGTCCTCACAGTCACAGGAAAGAGCGTGCATCCCGGCTATGCCAAAAATGTTATGAAGAATGCGATCAAACTGGCTTATGAATTTCATGCAGCGCTTCCGGATGAGTGCCCTGAGAACACAGAGGGCTATGAGGGCTTTTATCATGTGGATAACATGAAGGGGACTGTCGAGGAGGCAGTGGCAGAATATATCATAAGAGATCATGACAAGACGAAGTTTGAGGCGCGCAAGGCTTTGTTTTTGAGGACGGCAGAAGCATTGAATGAAAAGTATGGTGCGGGCGCTTTTCAGGTAAAAATGTCAGATTCTTATTGTAATATGCGCGAGATGATCGAGAAGGAGATGCACATCGTGGACAATGTAGTCGCTGCGATGAAGCAGGCGGGAGTAACACCCGAGATTACAGCGATACGGGGCGGTACAGACGGTGCGCGGCTGTCTTTTGACGGACTGTTATGTCCAAATATATGTACGGGAACTGGCGGGTGTCATGGCAGAAATGAGTTTGCCTGTGTGGAGGACATGGAGAAAATTGTCGAAATTTTATTAAATATTGTCGAAATCACAGTAAAAAATATGTTACCGTTCAGACGTTCACCAAAGTAGTGGAAATCATGCGCCAAAATGCTTGCCTTTTAGCATTTTTGTGTGCAAATCTGTCATAATTCACACCTCAATAGCTTGTATGTCGATAAAAACTGGCGTGGGTGTGAATTGTAACAAAAATATGCATTTTTGACGTGAAGAGACAAAATCTGCTATGGAACTTTTGTTAAATTAATGATATACTATTGATATGCGCAGGCGCATGGAATTATTCTATTCCGAAACGCATTTGCGGGAGGTATCATACATGAAGCAAAAAGTGAAATTAAAAGGACACCTGAAATCGTACCTTCAGACGACCCTGACTTTGGGAATATTGTTGGCGTTTGTGAACGTCGGGATCTATTTTCTGAATATAAAGGCTGGAATTTGTGTATCAGGATTTTTAGCAATCTATCTGCTGATGATGGCGACGCTATTATATAGAAATAAACCAGTCATTATGAATGAATTTATCAATTTTGCCACACAGTATGGGCAGATTCAGAAAAGGCTGCTGCGGGATTTGGAGCTGCCCTATGTGCTGATGGATGAAGAAGGTAAGATGATCTGGACAAATGCGGCGTTCGAGCAGGTGGTACATAAGGATAAAGGGTATCAGAAATCAATCAATACCATCTTTACAGGCGTCACAAAGGACAAGCTGGAATTCGAGCAGGATACACAGATAGAGATTTCCTTTGAGGAGCACGAATACATTTTTAAGATGAAGCGCATTTCGATCAAGGATGTGCTGGATAACAGTGAAGTCATTGAGAGCGCAGGAAATGAAAATTTTCTGATCGCAGGCTATCTTTTTGATGAGACGGACCTAAAACATGCACTTCGCGAGTGCGATGAACAGAGCCTTGCAGTGGGTATGATCTATATTGACAATTATGATGAAGCGCTTGAGAGTGTGGAGGATGTCAGAAGGTCGCTGTTGATGGCGCTCATTGACAGGAAAATCAATAAGTATATTGCATCGATTGACGGGATTGTCAGAAAGACGGAGAAGGATAAGTATCTGGTGATCATGCGCAAACGGGCGTTGATGAATCTAAAGGAATCGCGGTTTGATCTCTTAGAGGATGTCAAGACAGTCAATATCGGAAATGAGATGGCAGTGACGGTGAGCATCGGTGTGGGTGTGGACGCCGCTACCTATGCGCAGAATGCTGAATTTGCGCGCACAGCGATCGATTTGGCGCTCGGGCGCGGCGGCGACCAGGCTGTTGTGAAGTCACCGGACTCGATAGTGTACTATGGCGGCAAGAGTCAGCAGATTGAGAAAAATACGCGTGTCAAGGCGAGGGTGAAAGCCAACGCCTTGCAGGAAATTATCACAAGTAAGGATAAGGTGCTCATTATGGGACACCGGCTGGCGGACGCAGATGCGTTTGGCGCGGCTGTCGGCGTTAGCTGTATCGCGCGCGCGATCGGCAGAAAGCCGCACATTGTCATCAATGATATCACAACTTCTGTGAAGCCGCTGGTGGAGTTGTTTCGGGATAGGAATATCTATGAGGAGGACTTTATCATCGGCAGCACAGAGGCGCTGGAGATTGCAGACAACAGCACCGTCCTGGTGGTGGTCGATGTCAATAAACCGAGTATCACAGAGTGCCCGGATTTGATCAAGAGCTGCAAGACCGTGGTCGTTTTAGATCATCATAGACAGAGCTCGGAGGTCATTGAGAATGCGACACTTTCCTATGTGGAGCCATATGCGTCAAGCACCTGCGAGATGGTGGCGGAGGTGCTGCAATATATCGCGGGAACCGTCAAGGTGCGCAGCAATGAGGCGGACTGTATGTATTCGGGAATTATGGTCGATACCAATAATTTCACGGCAAAAACGGGAGTCAGGACTTTTGAGGCGGCGGCATTTCTGAGACGCTATGGAGCAGATGTGACCAGAGTCCGCAAAATGTTCAGGGATGGCGCGCAGGAATACAAGGCAAAAGCGGAGACCGTGCGCAATGCCGAGATCTACAAGAATGCATATGCGATGGGAATGTGCCCTTCAGAGGGGCTTGACAGTCCGACAGAGATTGGCGCGCAGGCTGCCAATGAACTGCTTGGAATCAACGGCATCAAGGCGAGCTTTGTTGTGACAGAATACAATGGAAAGATTTATATTTCAGCCCGATCGATTGACGAGGTGAATGTACAGATTATCATGGAGCGTCTCGGCGGCGGCGGGCATATGAATATTGCAGGAGCACAGTTGACAGACACCACTCCCGAGCGCGCGATTTTTGTCGTGAAGGAGACTTTGAACCAGATGCTTGAAGAGGGTGCGATTTAATTACAGAAAGGACAAAATATCATGAAGGTAATATTGTTGGAGGATGTCAAATCCGTAGGAAAAAAGGGAGATCTGGTGGAGCTCAAGGACGGCTATGCCAAGAATTTTATCCTTCCAAAGAAGCTGGGCGTGGAGGCGACAGACGCGAACAAGAACACGCTGAAACTACAGAAACAGAATGAGGAGAGAATTGCGAAAGAACAGTTTGAGGCGGCGCAGGCTTTTGCGGCAGAGATCGAGCAGATGACCGTCAAGGTGGAGATTAAAGGCGGTGAGGGCGGCAGGACCTTTGGCTCTGTATCCTCCAAGGAGATTGCAAAGGCAGTCTCAGATCAGTATGGCAAAGAGATTGACAAGAAGAAGATACAGTTGAGTGAGGCGATCAAGATGGCGGGCACGCATGAGGTGACGGTAAAGCTGCATCCAAAGGTGTCAGCTAAGCTCAAAGTGCATGTTGCATGTGTGTAGGAGGTTTTCGCTATGCCAGACATGGATGAGGCGGTATTAAAGAGGGTTCTTCCGCACAGCATTGAGGCAGAGCAGTCGGTCATCGGCTCGATGTTGATGGACAAAGAGGCGATTACCATCGCAAGCGAACAGATCACTGGCGAGGACTTTTATGGGAAACAGTATGGTGTTCTCTTTGAAGCCATGGTGGAGCTGAACGATGAGGGGAAGCCAGTGGATCTTGTGACATTGCAGGAGCGTCTCAAGGAGAAGGGAACGCCGCCGGAGATCTACAGCCTCGAGTACATAAGGGATGTGATGGCTGCCGTGCCGACATCCGCAAACATCAAGCACTATGCAAACATTGTGGCGGAGAAGGCGGTCCTCAGAAAGCTCATCCGCGTCAACGAAGAAATCGCAAATAGCTGTTATGCACAGAGCGAGTCGCTCGAATCCATCCTCGAAACTTCTGAGAAAAACATTTTTGACATCATACAAAAGAGAAACAGCGGTGACTTTGTGCCGATTCGGCAGGTCGTCATGAATGCGATGAATCTGATCGAGGAGGCTTCCAAAAACAAAGGAGCAGTGACCGGCATCGCGACGGGATTTCTGGACTTGGATTATAAGACCGCGGGGATGCAGCCGTCTGATCTGATTCTGGTTGCAGCGCGTCCTTCGATGGGAAAGACGGCATTTGTGTTGAATATCGCACAGCATGTAGCGTTTCATGATAATCAGTCCGTTGCCATCTTTTCATTGGAAATGTCAAAAGAGCAGCTTGTCAACCGTCTGCTGTCCCTTGAATCAAAGGTAAATTCGCAGGCGATTCGAACAGGAAATATGAAGGATGATGAGTGGGAACGCCTGATTGAGAGCGCAGATGTGATTGGCAGATCGGGGCTTTTGATCGATGATACGCCGGGGATCAGTATCGGCGAGCTTCGCTCCAAGTGCAGGAAGTTCAAACTGGAATATGATTTGCAAATGATCATAATTGACTATCTGCAATTGATGTCGGGCTCAGGCAAGACAGAGTCAAGACAGCAGGAGATTTCAGATATTTCAAGATCGTTGAAGGCGCTTGCGCGAGAGCTGCATGTGCCAGTTATTGCACTCTCACAGCTCTCACGAGCGGTTGAGCAGCGGCCAGATCACAGACCGATGCTGTCGGATTTGAGAGAGTCGGGCGCGATTGAGCAGGATGCCGATGTCGTTATGTTTATCTATCGTGATGACTATTACAATAAAGACACAGAAATGAAGAATGTGGCGGAGATCATTATCGCCAAGCAGAGAAACGGTGCGATCGGCACGATCAATCTGGCGTGGCTGCCAGATTATACACAGTTTGCCAATTTGGCAAAGTAAATAATGAATTAGGATGATTACAAAAGAGGACATGGTGTGTACATGTCCTCTTTTTGCGAAAATTAAGAAAGGAGTTTTAAAGGTGGTAAAGGAAAAGTATTTGATCAATGAAGCTGCAAAAGAGGTACATGTAGAGTCACATGTCCTGAGATACTGGGAGGAGGAGTTGGAACTGCCGATCAAGAGAAACGAGCAGGGACACCGGATTTATACGCAGGAGGATATCGATCGGTTTATCGATATTAAACACCTAAAAGACCAAGGTTTGCAACTTAAGGCAGTTAAGACGTTATTGGATCAAGTACAGTGTGAGGATGGAGGCGGAGAGGATATGAGAGCAGACAATCCTTTTGCACAAAAGCAGTTGACAAAAATATCAAAATTGGGGGATTCAAAGATGACAGCATTAAAGAATGTGGATGATGCGAAGTGGAATGAGCGCTTTGGCAGCAGAAAACCAGAGATGACAGCCAATGAGACAGAAGAGGCAGGGGAGGAGCAGCGCCGTAGTATGAACAACATGATACAGATCAAGGAGATGCACTCACTGGATGAGGTGTCTGAATGCGGCAGGGAAAATCTGGTTCGCGAGGAATCCAAAGATCAGACGATGCGATTGCAGTATTTGTTCCAAAAGCTCATCAAAGAAGCGGTTGCTGCCAACAATGAGGAGCTGGCAAATCAACTTACAGCGCGCATTACAGAGAGTGTGAAGGGTGACTTGTGCAAGGAGCTGGATTATCAGTTCCGATTGCTGGAGGAGCGCGATGAGGAGCGCGCAGCAAACAGACATGAACAGGAGGACAAGCGCAACGAGGATTATTACAAGCGGATCGATGAACTGCTGAGACAGTACAGCGGCAAAAACGCCAAGCAAAAGGAGAAAAATAAAGAGAAAAACAAGGAGAAAACCAAAGAAAAAACCATTCTGTTTCCAAATTCAAAGGAGAAGGGAGAACCGAAGGCTAAGAAGGAGTTCCATTTCTTCAGAAAGGCTGTGGAGGCCAAAATTGAGTAAGAAGTGGACAAGCATTGGGTGGTACATAAAAATGTCAGCAAAAGCTGACAGACGCGCGAACAGGGGAAGGTAAACCTTCCCCTGTTTGATTGTGTTTATGAAGTTTATGCGTTGTGTTTTGCTGGATGCCTGTCTTATGCCTGCTCAATGGAACCTGTAGGGCATGCGCCTGCGCAGGAACCGCAATCGATGCACTTGTCAGCATCAATCTCAAACTTGCCATCACCCATGCTGATCGCACCTACTGGGCACTGAGACTCGCAAGCCCCACAAGAAACACAAGCATCTGAAATCTGATATGCCATAATACAAAATCCTCCTTCTACCAGTTATTGTTCGCAACACTCCGGCAATGTACAGAGAGATCAATGATAAGTATCATAAAATTGTCACCGGATTGTCACAGTTATCTGTTTCATGACAAGCGCCATAAAGGACTTGTCAATATTCATATTTTAATATAATTTACGCTGAAATACAAGGCAAAATGTATAAATTATTATAAAAATCCTGTGACAGACCGCAAGCGATGCCAAATCACTTCGACATGGCTTGGCAATCCGATTTTCTTATTTGGCAGGCAGTCCACGCCGCTCACGGATACCGTTTAGGATATGCTGTTTCAGCTCTGGAATTTTGGATTTGTCCATCTCAGGGACACCTTCAAGCGGATACTTCATGCCCAGTTCGTCATATTTTTTCTTGCCCATTGTATGATAGGGGAGGACATCGAGCGCTTTGAGGTTTTTGAGTCCGCCGATAAAATAGCCCAATCGGTGCAGGTCCTCCGCATTGTCCGTAATGCCGGGCACAACGACATGACGTATCCAGATTTCCACATTTTTGCTGTCAAGGTATTCTGCAAAGGCGAGGATACCGTCGTTTGGCTGTTTTACCAGCTCTTTGTGCTTTTCCGGGTCAATGTGCTTAATGTCGAGCATCACGAGGTCCGTCACTTCACAGAGCTTGTCCAGCTTGGCGAGCCATTCGGGATTGCCGTCGGGGCGGTAGGCGATGCCGGAGCTGTCAAGGCAGGTATGAATGCCGCGCTCGTGTGCCATCGTAAAAAGTTCCAGCAGAAAATCAAGCTGCATCAACGGCTCGCCGCCTGTCACTGTGATGCCGCCGCCCTTGTAGAACGGTTTGTTGCGCTCATAATTTTCGAGAATCTCCGCAGGCTCCATCAGCGTGCCGGCATTCATCTCCCACGTGTCGGGATTGTGACAATAAGCACATCTCATAGGGCAGCCCTGCACAAAAACTACGTAGCGGACGCCGGGGCCGTCAACAGTTCCAAAAGATTCTAAAGAATGTATTTTTCCTTGCATAGTATCAACCTTTCCTGTATCATAATAATTTAATCTATTCACATTATACCCTATTTTCGACAAAGGAGATACTGTTTTTTGCAAAAAAATTGGGACACAATCGAAATCCGCTGCGTCTAATGAGTATAAGGAAGGAGGCGGAAGGATGATAGAAACAGGAGAGGAGTGTGAGAACAGCCATGAAAAGTTTGGTAAAGCGTGCCCAGAAGGGAGACGCAGATGCATTTACACAACTGATGCAGTCCCAGATGCAGAATATGTACAAGACTGCAAGGGCAGTCCTAAAAAATGACGCGGACGCTGCGGATGCCATTGCAGACACGCTTCTGGCGTGCTGGGAGAAAATCGGACAGCTGCGCAGGGCGGAATTTTTCCGCACTTGGATGACGAAAATTCTTATCAATAAATGCAATGATATTCTGAGAAAAAGGAAGGATTTGTATTTGGACAGCATAGTACAGGAGCTTCCGTCACAGACGCAGGAGTATAGCACCGTCGAATGGATGCAGGTGATGAAGAGTCTGGATGAAAAGTACCAGTTGATCATGATTTTGTACTATGTGGATGGACTGACTGCAGCGCAGATCAGTGAGGTGCTGCAAATGCCGGCAAGTACGGTGCGGACGAGACTGGCAAGAGGGCGGCAGCAGATTGCGGAAGCGTACTGCACATCACAACAGCCTAAAAACACGACAGCGCACCTTCAGCAGGAAGGAAACTGTTTAGAATCGTGACCGGAGGGCGGTCAGAGAATGGAGGCAGAACATGAAAATAGATAAAACAGATAAAATTAAGGAGACATTACAGATGGAGATTGCGCTGCCCGCAGTTGTCCAGCAGAGGGCGGATGCCGTGTTTGAACAGATTCAGAGGGAGCACACAGGAAAAGGAGAAAAGATGATGCGAAAAAGCATGTGGGGAACCGTGGCGGCAGCGATGCTGGCGCTGAGTACAGTGACTGTGTGCGCAGCGGCGTATATGAATTGGAGCAGCGGTATGGAAGAACAATTTGACGCCACAGATGAGCAGAAAGCATTTCTGGAAGAGCAGGAGATGGTAAAGCCGATGAGCAGCAGCGTGACCAAGGAGGGCGTTACAGTCACAGCGCAGCAGAGCATTGCGGACAGCCGCTTTGCGCATCTTTCGTTTCGCGTCGAAGGCTATGAGGTGAAGGAGGGGGGCATCTTGCAGCCGGATTTTGAGACGGTGCATGTCACGGTGGACGGCAAAGAAGGTTTTGTGCTAAAACATGCCTTTTTTAACAACTGGCATATAACAGATGACGAGCGCACGTACACCAACGATGACACGCCGATACAGGAGCGCAGGGATGGAACGCTGGTGGAGCGCTACAGGAACGATGACGGCAGTATGGAGTATATTATTACGGTTATGAAGGACTTTGAGGAGCACAGTCTGATCGGAAAAGAAGTGCATGTGGAGCTTGAGAATCTGGGGACGCATGTACGGTATTCGAACGCCTACAGAAAGGAGATTGAGGCAGTGTGGAGCTTTGACTTTACGCTGGATGGCTCCGATCAGGTCAGAAGTGAGCAGATGTCACAGCCATTGGGAGACAGCGGCGCCACAGTGACCCAAGTCGAATTATCGCCCATTTCCTTCTATGTAGAGTATGAGTATGCGTTACCGTCAATAGAAATGAAAGCAAATCATGCTGTCTGGACGTTTGGAGGAGTGCCGCCGCTCGTTGGCGTTCGTCTGAAAGATGGCACAATGATTACCGGAGCAATGGGCGGCGCTTCGGAGGGGTATTCGGACAATGCTGGAATCTATGTATATTACGGGACAATCAACCGGATTATAGACCCGCAGGAGGTGGATACGCTGTTGTTTAGTAAGTCTTTCCTATATGAGATGGAGGGAACGCGTCCTAAGGAAGAGTATTATTTTGTTCCTTTTTAGGACTTTTATCCAAAATTAAAATGATAAACTGGGTTGAAAATGCATGCTTTTATATAGAGGTATTACAGCATTGTGAATTATACACAAAATCAAGTAAAATGCAATGTAAATATACTATAAAATTGAATTAAAAATAGCTTTACATTGCCGCTAAAAAAAGGTAAAATAGAAATAGTAGGTAATTGTGGTAGAGCATTAACATACCGGGTTTTCAATTAATGGAGGAAGATACAATGGATAGTAGGATTCGATGTGAAATGTCTCAGTCTGAGAGTCTGATTATGGAGTACTTGTGGAAAAATGATGAAGGTAAATGTTTTAGCGAAATTATGGAATATCTGAACGGAGAATTACAGAAGAACTGGAAGAAGCAGACGATCAATACGTTTATCAGACATTTGATTGACAAGGGGCTTGTGACAGCGGAGGCAACCCAGAAGAGCAGACGCTATCATGCGGCATTGACACCCGTACAGTTTGCGCGTGGCAAGGCAAATAAAATTCTCGCGGACTACTATGGCGGCTCTGTCCAGACCTTTTTGTCAGCCCTTACAGGCGGAAAGCAGCTCAGTAAAGAGCTGGCGGACGAGCTTCAGAAGATGGTGGAAACTGAAATTGAGTAATATTGAACATTGTAGAAAACTCTGGAAAAC
>CAJUII010000046.1 GCA_910586405.1 uncultured Lachnospiraceae bacterium | reverse complement strand
CGGACGCTGTCACTGCGCTGCCTGATGCCTGGCTCATCGGTCCTGTCTGTGTCTCGTCTTTGCGCCCCATGGAAATACTGTCCACCGCTGTAATTGTTTTCAGAACAGCATCCACTGTCCCATTACTCAGGTCAATGTTACTTTCAAAGCCTGACTGAATTGGATTCTCCTGTAAATAATTCTCAATACATTCAATGGCCTGGCCATATGCATTCAAAATTTCCGCCGTGATTGGCGTCTTGTATGGCGGGGCGTTCACAAAGCCCTCTGTGTATGGTTTCTGGTAAATTGGTATGTATTCTGACATAGGTTCGCTTCCCCTTTCATAAATTTAAAACCTCTATGTTAATCTTGTTTTGAACAACATCTACCAAACCGCTATGCGCATTCAGAATCTCCAGCGTAACTGGCGTCTTGTATGACGGGGCGTTCACAAAGCCCTCTGTGTATGGTTTCTGGTAAATTGGTGTAGATTCTTACATAGGCTGGTTTCACTTCCATGTAGAGGGTATTTCTTCATAATTTGATACCTTTGTACAGGCAGCAAAACACCGACTATGCTCTTTTACATGTAAATGTGTTCTCCATAACTCTGGAACCCTTCCCTTTATATTTTGGCAGTACTCAAAAGCACTGGCAAAGTTTTCTACATCTGAACAGTTTGCAAACAATCCTTCGGGTACAGCTTCCAGTCCGCCGATACAAAATAAACTGGAAAAATCTTTGACAACTGGACAGTTATCAAATAATTTCTCTGGCACAGTAATAAGTTTACTGCATCCAAAGAACAATGCTGAAAAATCTTCTACGTCTGGACAGCCAGCAAACAGGCCTTCTGGTATTTCAGAAAATTGACAATACTGGAATGCGTTGTGAAACGATTTTACTTTTGTGCAGCCAGCAAACAATCCTTCGGGTATCGTTTCCAGTCCGCTGCACCGTAAGAATACACCACCAAATTCTTCCACAGAAACACATCTGGAAAACAGCATAACAGGAATGTTTTTAAGACTCGTACATGCCCAAAAAGCGTTTTCCATACTTACAACATGGATACAATTATAAAAAATCCTTTCCGGTATATACATAAGATTTGTACATCCTGAGAAGATTCCCCCAAGGTCTTTCGTATACTTCATAGACTGAGGCAAGATTGTCAGTACCTCTGACAACGCACCATTCATACCACTCCCTGGATTAAATTTTATGTTCGTCATTTCCCCAGTAATCTGCACCTTAAACCTGCTGTCAGACAAACCATATTGATGGCTTAACAGGCTGCCATTGTTATTCACCTCAATACCCTGACCATCACCCCAGTTAATATGAACATTTCCCCACACAGATAGGATTAATTTAGATTCTGGGTTTACTGTAAATTCAAACAGATTGTCATTCACCTTCTCCCACACCAGTGTCACATTCCCCTCCCCGTCCGACAGATACATCTGGTCATGATAATGCCCGTTAAAATAAATATCTTTATGATCCTTTCCCTGAAAATAAAGCCGCGCGCTCTGCCTTCCCATTACTCAACCACCACCTCACCCTGTATCAGATAAATTGTATTGGCAGCAATTGTTGTCGGAAGAACTGGCACTGACACGACTTCCCATTTGCTGCCGCCTGAATCAAACTTCTGGTCAATCTCCTCCCTGCTGTACGTATAGTCCTCCATCTGCTGCTGTGTTTCCTGCGCCTCCTGCGAATTTTTCTTTTTCAGAAGGTCGATCTGGGTCTGTAGGTCTGTGATAAATTCTGTTTGGTATTCCTCACCCTGCGCACTGTAGTTGTCCCGCAGCACCTGTATTCCTGTCAGCTCCCGGTCAAGAACATGGAATGCCTTTCTCTTATAAACAATATCCCCTCCGGTAGACTTGTCGTAATCTATCATGAGGTAATCCACAGTATCAAGACCGCATTCAATGTAAGGGAGTCCGTTATTGTCGGACTGGAACGGCATGTACTCAAAACCGCTCACATTCCTGTATATTTTTTCTGCGATTTCAAGCAGTACATCATCAGTCAATCCATAAGTGAACATATTTCCCTGAATGATGTAATTGTTGATGCCTGCGCTGTCACTGCCCTTGTAAGAAACCCCTTCAGAGTCCTCTGAATTTCGTATTGTCACCATATCTACAGGTCTGACCACAAACTCCTCATGACTTACGCTTTTATAAAAAGAAAAGCTTTCCACATGCATCTTTTCTGCAAGACGCGCCGTTTCCCCGGCTTCCTGCGCTGCACCTGCTGGAAACAGAATGCCAGACGGAAACAACGTCGTTGATGGATAAGGTGCTGTTATAGACTGTGCTGTTGTATTAGACGGAATACGATACTCAAACCTGCCTTGTCTGTTGATAATGCCAAATACACCGTTTATCTGGCAAATGGCTTTTATGACAGAAACTGCCTGCAAACTTGATGGTTTATACTGCTTCTTGATCTGCACACTGTCACAGGGAAGCTCCGCTGGTTCCTGCGCCAAGCCTATATAATCAAACAAGCTGTCTCTGACTTCTTTTAATGTTATTGGAAACCCCAGAGATTTGTACCATGGGACAACATTGATGTTTCCTTTGGTGTAAAGCTCATCGTAAGCTACAATCTCTTTTGTTCTGCTGTTCGCCTGTTTTAACGCCGAATCGACAATCCCATGAAACAGACTGATCGGACTGTTGGGATATGCATCTGTGTAAATTTCCACCTCAATCCTTTTTCCTTTGACATCCTCTGAGAGCATCTCGATGTTTATCTGAAAAATGCTTGCAATACAACCCACAAATTCTATACTATCCTTGTCAAACAGTGACTCTTTAAGCCTCATGCTGTTCTGATGCAGATTTTTGTGTTCTGTCTGTACATTCAATTCTGGAAACCGTACTATTAAATTCTTGTGTACGCTGTTGCTTTTGTATTGTGCTTTTATTTCATCTGCTACCTTCATCTGCTGCCACTCCTAATATTCTACAAATGAAAATTTGCAGGGTTTATAAAGCAGTTCATTCCCTGCCGTTCCGCCGGGGTTCCATTCCATATTTGAATCAAGGTAAAAATGCCCTGTTTTATAGCTCCTGTTTTCCATATCGTAATAACTGCACATGGCGTCACGTTCCAGCGGATTGATATAGTTCCTTACAATCCCTTCTGTGAGCTCATCCATCTCACTCTCGTACAGCGTACCTGTCGTAAACTCAACTGTAGTGCGTGTATGCTTCAACGTATTGCGCTGTAATGTGCCATCGCCGTCTGAATAAGAATTTTGATCCAGCCTTCTATTCGGTGCAATATTGACACCATCTGCATCTATGTACCTTCCGGGAATTGTGTAATCCCCAAATCGAAATAAATATCCCCCATATGCCATATATCATTACAACCTTTTTCCTTTTGGTTTATTCCTGATCTGAAACTCTTTTTCCACCGCCCTGTACGCATCTCTTTGATCAATTGTAGCTTTCAGTTCAATGCCTGCAATGATTTCTGCAAACACAGTCACTGCCTCCATCATAATACTTCTTGCCTCCGATACAGTCAGCCCTCCTCCTGTGCTTCCCTGTACGCCTGTCTTTTCAAGAATCTTATTAGCAATTGCATCACGCCACTCGAGATTCCTCTCCAGCGGAACAACGGCCTCTCTTTTATTGTTTTCCCCCATCATTGCCAGCGTAGGAGAACTGATAATGCCGCCTTTTGCATACCATTTAACACCGAGCTTTGGCACCGACGGCGGGTCCAGACTGAACTTTCCAGTCATTTCAAAATGTGGAAGTTTGATGGGCGGTAGCTTCCACTCAAAATGAAAAAAGCCTTTGATGGCATCAACTGCGGATTTCACAGCATTTCTCGCAGCATTGATCTTTGTCGTGATGCTGTCCTTCATTTTGTTGAATAGATTCGAAACAAATGCCAACATTTCCTGTCCGCGGTTTTTTGCTGTATCCACTGTATTTTTAATGCTTCCTCCAAGCAGGGATAGAAACCCATTTACAGATTCTATCAAGATGTTAAAGCACCCTTTTGCTTTGCCCACGACAGCGTCCAGTATTGCCCCAAAGACCTCTTTGAAGCCGTCCACAACCGCCTCTATGCCAGACCAGCATTTCTCCCAGTCGTATGAAAAAACGCCCGTGATAAAATCAATCAATCCGCCCAGAATACTCAAAACACCACTCACTGCATCTGCCAGTGCGCCGAATGCATTCAGAAATGTCTCCCCGACCACTTTTGCGATCGGTGCTAATGCGGGTACCAGCATTGTCGTCAGCCACTCTGCAAAAGGCACGAAAACGTTCTGCCACAGGACAGATATGCATTGTGCTAATTTTCCAAACAGCTCCACTGCCTTATGAATCATAGGCTGGACATGCCCCTGCCACACTTCACTGAACTTCTCTGCCAGCCCATCGAGCACAGGTGCAATATACTGGTTATAGCAGTCGAGCACAGTCCCCATAAAAGAGCTTATCCCGTCTGCAATCCCTTCATAGGCCGGTCTTACCTCCGTGTCATATACTTCAAATATCTTTTCAAAGGTTTCCTTCACAGAAGCATTCAGAACCGCTAAAACTGTATCTAGCGGTTTCAGTGTATTTTCCAGTGCCTGTCTGATTTTATCCTTATTATCTATGAAGGGTTGTACCATACAGTTGAATATATCTCTTTGAAACGCAAGCCCAAGTTGAACAACACCCATGAAAGCATTACTGAAAATCCCAATAATATCTGCCGTACACTGCTTTGCTGTATCTCCCCTGAATACTTCAAAGACATACGCAAATGCCTCCGCAAAATTTCCGCCAAGCGCGGCAATTTCCCCTGTTGCATCAAATATCCCAACAAGACGCTTTTTTATATACTTGCTGTTCTGTTTTAGATACAAATCTATTCCGCCGACAAGATTTTCTATGATGGTCTGACCGACACTGACAGAAGCCCCGGCCGCCTGTCCCAAGGCATATGCTATCCTGTCCGCGCATTGGTTTGCTGAAGCTGTAATCATCGGATCTGTGAAAATGTCAATCAAGCTGTCCCTGATTCTGTCAAGATGCTGTCTTGTCCTTTTGAGGCTTGCCTCAAAATCGCCGCCGAGTCCTGCCTTAAATCCTTTTTTAAACAGATCTCCAAGTTCATTCAGCCGATTCATAATACGGTCAAGAACAGGGTTTATCTTCTGTCCTGCCGCCTGCGCCTCATCCGCCCCCTCTGCCAGAGAGCCAAAGTCCACACTGCTGCCCGCCGTGTCAGAACCAGAACCGGATTTACTATCAGTCTGGTTATTGAGCTTGTCAAAACTCATCAGTCCCTTCATCTTTTTGGCAGCCTTCTCCGCCGCGTTTCCAGCCCCCTCGGCAGCACTCTCAAGCCCCTCTGCCGCCTCTGCTGCCTCCGTGATTCCTTCTCCCGGCGAGGACTTGTTCCCTGTGAGAAGCTCTGTCAGTGACTTGAATGCATTCGCAAGCGTAGCTAATTTTGAGATTGCCGTATTAATTAATTTGATCACAGGTGTCAGGAGATTGATAAGCCCCTGACCGACAGTTGCCATAATGGAATCCATCTGTAGTTTTAAGATTCTTACTTGGTTTGCCCACCCGTCAGAGGTTCTTGCAAAGTCACCCTGTGCCAGCGTAAGCTGTTTCTGGACAAAAGCGTAACGCAGTGCTACCTTCTCCGTCTCTGACATGGCAGCGGTCGTCTTTCCCCAGCCATTTGCCAGCGCATAGGCATCCAGCGCTGTCTGCGTCATCACAATTCCGAGATCTTTGAGGGACTCCGTCTCACCTGTAAAAACGGATTTTAGTTTCGTGTACGCCTCATCTTGTGAAAGATTGTAGAACGAAGCCACATCCCCCGCAAGCCCTGTCAGCGTTGTCCCCATGTCGTATGCCTGCTTTTCCGTAAAGCCAAAAGCCTTTGCCATGGCGCCAAAGGTTCCAGTATACTGCTTTGCCATCGTTTCTGACAATCCAAAAGCTGCTGCTGCCTTCTTGGCAAATTTGTCAACTTGCTTTGACATTGCAGGAAATGTGACATCTACCACATTCTGTACTTCTGCAAGATCGGAACCCAACTCAAGACATTTACTGCCAAATTCTACTAATTTAGAGACGGAAAACGCCGCCGCAAGGGCGATACCTGCTTTTTTTGCAATCCCCTGTATACCCTGCATCTGACGATCAAAGCCGTTTCTGTTTACCAACAGATTCAGTACGATATCTCCTACGCTTACAGCCATTTTAACCCCCTCCTGCCATCCTGATAAATGCGTCCTTCAACTGTTCGAGAATATCGTCTCTGTCCTTTGGTGATGTATTTACCTTTCGATGTCTGGTTCTCCACTCATTCCTGACCCTGTTTTGCTCTGCCGTAAAATACTTCAATACTTCCCTGTCATCCTCTGCCCTGACAGATATAATCCTTCCAAGCGGCGTGTCTGGTCCCATCCCAATGAGCAGGGCTTGAAACTCATCCCATTTCATCGTGTCCAGTTGCTTTGACAAACGAATCCCGTACTGTGTCTGAAAAGAAGCTACAACAAGGTCAAAATCTTCTATCAAATCATAGTACGGGTCACTGCTCTCCCCGGCTTTCCTCCCCTATCACAAGGTCCATTGAAGCTTCAACCACTTTCATAAAATCTCTAAAGGAAAGATGCAGTTTGTCGATTTCCTCACGGTCTTTTTCACTGTACAACTTTTCGTATGCCTCAACTGCTGCCGCTGTCTGGTCTTTGCTTGAAAATAATCCCATAATTTCAAGCATGGTCCTTGCATCAGCATTTACCTCATACTCCACACCCTTTATCTTAATCTTTGGGTTTTCATCGAAACTTAGCTTATCTGTGATATCAACTACCTTTGCCACTATATAAGTCCTCCTTTTTATACTGCCGGCGTAACCTTCGGTTTTCCATTGCTCAATGCCTCAAATTCAAGCGGAGCAACTCCTGTAGAATCCCCTGCGCCGATATTTGTCACGTTAAACACGCAGCCTTCAAACTCCACAAGCGTGCCATCGGGAAAAGTCCACCCAAGATATCCCTCCGCAGCTCTCCCGTTCAAGAATGCAAGCCCCGCAATATAGTCATTGCCGGGATCTCCGACATTGCGCTTCCCATTGATGCTGATCGTAACAGACTTCGCTGTCAGAAGCCTTCTTGACCACCCTCCCTGATCAAACGGTTTCCACTCCTCAACACCATTGTCAAACGACACGCCGAAGGTCTCCATATCTGCTATGCCGGTTGCTGTCTCCTTACTTGCCCCGACTTTAAACTGGTTTTCGTATACCGGATATACGCCGGTTCTTGTTTCTGCCATCCTTTAACTCCTCTCATAATAGACTAAACATTCAATCACATATTCATAAATGCCATTTTCATCTGTATCGACTGGTACAGCTTCATCATATGTGACAAATATAAACTTGATTGACTGTCCGTTGACTGCTGCGTCCCTACAGGACAGCAGCGCGTTCTGCAAAGCGTTTGCGGCCTCCTCCGACTCCGTCGGTGAATGATTCCAATGAACCAGAAAAGAAATGGATTTTACACCGTAAGAAGAGTTTTTTGTTCCTCCAATCGGTATCTGTCCCTGCTGCCTGCCTTTCAGCGAATAGGTCCCTATGGACTTTTCTTTTTTGTCGTCCAGCTTCCCGCAGTAACAGTTATCGTCTGCTGCAATCCCTAACGATGCCACATAATCCCTGATATCTCTTAACCTCATCATAATTCTGTTATTCTCCTGTAGCTCTCGACAAAAGCCTTCTGGCAAAAATCCTGATGTTTTCCTCCTTGAAGCCAATCCTCATACCATTTTCCTCTTGCATTTGGATTCTCTCCCTTGTCAAAATGATACTCTGGGTGAAAATAAAGGCGCCTTGCATAAGGCGCCGTAGATGACAAGACTGCCCTTCCTGTCTGAACATTGGTGTAATCCACAAACGTGCTGTTATTTTGAAGATTTCCTCCGCCATGAACAGTTTCTTTGACAAGCCTTCCCTTGTATTCCCTTCCATTTTTGGCAAACTGCCCCCGCTTTCCATACACTCTTCTTTCCACAACTTCTGGGTCATCAAATGGAATAACCTGCGCCTGCACGACTTCTGTATGCAGTGCCTCCGCAGTCTCCTCCAGCGCTTTGATTTGTGTCTGTGTAAGCTGTCTGAGCAAGGGAAAATTCATTCTCACTGTGGAACTTGCCCACATCAAACCACCTCCAATTTACTAAAATTAACGCTCTCATCGGGATTTCTCGACTTAGTACCCTGCGCAATCCTTCGCTGAACGCCAAACACTGTCACTGTCCCGCCGCTGATGGACGGCAGTTCTGGCGCGATATCGCCCGGAAACAATGCCGTACCTGTGATCTGTACCACCTTTTTCTCCGCCGTAAATATGGTCTTTGCCTTATCCTGAAAATTACATTTTAAATCCAGCACCATTTTTGGATAAGGTTCTCCATACCTGTCCAGTCCTTCTCTCTCGATCTCCACATGAATCTCCGTTTTGCAGAGCCTTGCGGGTACAAGGCATGGATATTTCACGTCACCATCTCCTTCCTGCAAGCCGGCAGCACAGCCCTGTCTGCTGTAGCAGTTGATAAGTGTCCCGTCTCATCGCCACACCATTATTCACCATGACATTCCATGTACTGCCGAATTGTACAGATACTCCATTTAGGCTGTATGAGGATATTGCAGTCTCGATCATGTCTGCATTTTCATATTCAAAGTCTGCCTGCTGGCAGCAGGACTCTCTGATGATTTCCTGTTGAAATTCCGTCAGACTTGAAATCCCACGTCCCACAATCCTGTTGTATGTCAGCGCATCAATATGCCTGCTTGCTACCCTGAGACGTTTTACAAGTTCTTCCTTTGGTATCGCGCTGCCTCCATATTCTTTTTGGTAATATTCTGTATCTGCATAAGGTTCATATACCATTCTGTCCCCCTTAACCTGCTGTCTCTTCTTTGGGTTTGGCTTTTCCAGACGATTTTGTGTTTGCCTCCTCTGCGAACTGTTTTGCCTGAGAAATCTGCTGCCTGAGTACATCATTTTCACCTGATAATCTTTGCATTTGTTCTTTCAATTCACTGATTTCGCGGACCACTTTTGCATATTCATCATATGGAACAGTTTTTCTGCGCCCATATGCAATTACGGTATTATCCTCATCACAGATATCATACCCTCTGTCCACATAATGCTTCTTCTGGCTCTCATCAATAAAGTATTCCTTATTTCCTAGGACTGCCTTCATGCCCATCTCCTCCTCATGCTTCTACATTCATTGCGCAGCCTTCTACCTTCCGCTCTAAAAGGAAAAGGTCGCCAAAGTTACGGTTCTGGTACAGATAACCGTCTGCCGTCCGCGAATCCGTCCCGGGCGTAAATACTTTGATATAACTGTACTTATCACGGCAGACAACACATGTGGGATGAATCAAAATCCAGTTAATCTGCTTTGCGTCCGCTGCTGGAACACAGCCATCAGTGAAATCATACCTTGTTTTCATACGGGCAGATGGCACCATCTTGATCTCCACATCATCAATGCTGTGTACTTTGCGGTTCAGAGTGGAAGGTGTGCTAATATCTACAACGCGCTGCAAACCTTCTGCTTTTTTAACAATCTTATTCATTGCTGGTGTGACATAAATCAGCCGCCCCTCTTCTGGTACACCAGCCTCGTCCATCCTGCTCATCTCTTCATCAAACGCATCGAGAAAAACAGCCGCCGTGATGACAGTGCTGTCAATCCTGCCCCCAAATGTAGTCAGCTCTGCATGGAGTTTTGAGTATCTGTAAGAATCCTTCTCAGGAATTGCCTGCTCCTCCTCGAATGTATTCTGGATATTTGCAATAGAGAGGGTAAGATTTGTCTCGTCAATATCCATTGGATCAATAAAAAATTCAATATCTCTGTCATGCTCAAGCTTTTTTGGTTCCCAATCATTTGCCATTGTCCCGGCATTAAATCCCGGTGTCCTTGTATGGTCTTTGTACCCTGACAAAGTAATTCTTGGAAGCTTGATTGTCTGTGTATTCAAGAATGTAATCTGTAGGTTACTCTTTGTAAGTGCATCTGAACACAGATGCTTTGCATACTTCTCCTGCAATAAATTTGTGAAACTTTCGGCGTATTCGTAAACTGCCATTTCGATTTCCTCCTTGTTGATAAATTAAGACAGCCCAAACGCACGCCGAAGTACATTGTCGTCCGGCTGGTTCTGGGTTCCTCCTCCTGAAGAACTCCCGACTTGCCGAAATCCTGCCCCTTCTTGTGGCTGGACCTTTAACTGCGGCACATCCTCAATCACTTTATTGAGTGCATTCTTCACTGCCTCGTTGCTGATTTTTCCGTCCTGCCCTGCTGCTTGGCTGAAATCTGCCATTTTCAGGACATATGGGATTGTCTTTACATCAATTCCCATACCGACTGCTTCCAGCACTGCCGCATTTTCAATCTGCGCCTGCCGAATCTGTGCCTGCGCCTGCGCAAGCTGCGTCTGAATCGCGTTCACATCAGGCTGTTTTTTTGCCTTCTCCGCCTTAAATGCGGACATTGCCTGTTCTGCCTCCTGCTGGCTCAATCCCTGCTGCTTAAAATATGCCTTTAACGCGATATCTTCCTTGGCTGCCAGTGTACCGTCAAGCATTTGCTGTATCTTGGCATAGTCAATCGGCTGCGTACCCTGCCCTGCCGTCTGGGATACTGTTGTGTTCTGGTTTCCGCCTTGAACTGCTGCATTCTGGTTTTCGTTCTGCCCCTCTGTTCCCTGCGTTGCGCCGGAAGCCGAAGCTCCTCCAAGTCCTCCACCCTTGTCAGGTGCGGCGAAAAACTGCAAGTTCATGAGGAATCGTCCTCTTCTCATAAAAAATACCTCCATCTACTTTTTCTTTAATGCTTTCTCTGGTGCTTCTGCCTCATCTGCCATGTGAAGTGCCATGAGCTGTTTCCCTCTTTTTTCATCCACTTCTAGGAGTTCATCTTTTTTTCTCAGGCATAAGCTGTTCTCTTTATCAAAGAACTCATGCCTTACTTTGATATACATTGGTCTCACCCCCTTTCTGTTGCGACGTCGCAACGATATTTTGACATAAAAATACCACCATGCCGCTAATGGGTGGTGGTATCAGTATCTTTATTTATTCCATCAAACCGATGATATGCTTGTCTATCACATGGACGAAGAAAGATTTTCCCCTTCTCTACACACTGCTTGAGGTGTTCTTTAAAATCTTCAACGCCAAAATAGCAGTCGAGATTAAATAACAACTTTTCTCCTGTAGCCTCATATAATTTTTCTTGTAGTACTTGAATCTCTTTGTCTGCTCTGATCTCCTGTAAAATAGTCAACTTACCATCTCCTTATATGCCTCAAATTATTATATCATCACTTCAATCATCTGCAAAGAGAACTAATAATTGATTAGAGACATTGTCTAATCCAATTATCAGCTACTGTCTGATATTTCTTCCGGTTCTCCGCATCCAGCGAGTACTCAGCAAGCCGTCCATACTTTTCCTGCTGCCGTTTTGCATACTGTTGTTCTGCTATATCCTTGTTCTGCTGCTCGATGTCCAAAAGCTCCTGCTGGGTAAATTTGCTGTCAGGCGGCGTGCTGACTCCTTCAAAGTATGTCGTATGGCCGTCCTTGCACCGCGGATGATACAGACCTGCTGCCACTGCGGTACTCATGAGTGGATAGTCTCCATCAGATTTTTTCCCGCCACTCCAAACATCATCTATCAAAATCTTTCCCACCCACGGCAGACACTTAACGCAGGGATTGCCGCGCTTGTTCATGATTACAGTAGAGATTCCCCATTCTTTTCTTTTTTCGCCCTCTCCGGTTAGATAGGCACGCTTGCAGGCCGTCCTGATTGCCATGTCCGCATAATCTGACAGCGTATGACGCGCCCCATTGGCATATTCCACACAGTTCAGCCCCGCTGAAAGCATGTCCTTTGTCGCCATATCCACAGCTTTCTCATAGGTTCCTGCACCTGTATTCGCGTAAACCTGTGCATTGAACAGTACCTGTCGGTATTTATCATTTGCCATTCTCAGTATTGCAGTCTCAGCTTTTTGCATATCATCTGTGGTGGCTTTGATCAGGGCTTCGATTTTCCGGTCATTTGTGCGGAAGAACTGCGCAGTCAGGGCATCTTTTGATTTTCTAGCACCTTTAAAACCGTTCTTTATTGCTTTTAGGATTTCTATCTCCTGCTCCATACCGCCGCTTTCCCTAGCCGTCCTAATCAATACATCAAGCTGCTTGTTTATATCGGCAAACTGGCTGCCGTATTTTTGGCGGTTCCTGATTTTATATTGTTCCAGCCGTTTGAGCTGTTCAATCTGCCACTGTGACCACTCGAAGCCCATGTCTGTCTCCTCTGCCTTATGGCGGTCAAGGTTTCTGATCATGGAGGTCATCAGCTCTCTTTCAATCACCTCAAAAGCTTTAGCGATATTATACTCGCCCATCTCTATCCCTCGTTTTTATATACCTTGAATCCCTGCCCCTTAAATGCTCTTACAAGCTCTTTTAACTGTGATCTGCTATGACAGCAATCATTGCGCAGTTCTGCATACTCATTTTTTTCGACTGCATATATGCCGAATGGCACCTGTTCACTTGCTACTTTAAGCAAGCCTTGGTACTTCTTCCTGCTCATGCTGTACACTCTGTTCATTACCCTTACCTGCATTCTGCATCCCCTCCTCTATAAAACTTTCTGCATTCTCCCTAGATATTCCCAGTGTAGCAGTTATAATGGAAATTGCTTCATTTCTTGAAACACTACCCTCCTTCACCATTTTAATGACATTCATAAGTGATGCAATCTGTGCGCCATTCAGTGTAGCAGTTTCCAGTTTTTGCTCTACTCCGTCCATATTAACTGCTGGTTCTTCAACCTCTGCGATTCCCTGCTCAGCTTTCAGCCTTGCAATCTCCTCCTGCTTCCATGTATCCTCCTTGCTGTCTCCATACAATTCTTCAACACATGCTTCTATTGACATGATTCCCTGCGTTTTTCCCTTGCCCACTGTCTCCACCTGACTCTCAAAACTTGGATTCGCATACTCGCCAAATGGAATTGTCACATTTACTTCCTCGACTGGCTTATTGATATTGGTATTGTAGACATTAATGCAGGCTTTCACCAGCTCTGGCATGGTCTCCTGTAATGCCTCAATGATGGCATTCCTTGTATATAATGTCGTTTTCTCCTTCTCCCGCTGTGCTTCTGCATTGTCCAGTTTTTTCACATCTATTCCAAGTGTGCTCGGGGAAATGATACCTTGCAAACATAAGTCCAACGCTGTCATGTATGATGCCAGATAACTTTCATGTGGTATAACAGGCTGTTCTAAATCAATTTTATTGGAAGTACCTTCTGACATATCATTATCTGTCCTTATATACCTGTTATCAAAAGGATTCGGCTGTAAGATCTCTCCTGTAAATGAGTCTCTTGGCAAAAAGCACTCGGGAATGTATTCTTTTGCCCGCCCCGCCCTCAATGCATCCATCCACTGACTCCAAGCTTCATCAAATGCATCGAAGCTGTCCAGTTTCCCATCAAATACAGAACCGCCACGTCCCTCAAACTTGTTGCTGTCAAACACATTAAATGAAACTGCCATCATGAGTTTTTTGTCAAACTCCCAGTCAGACAGATGCTTTGTGCAGTCCATTACCTTAAAATCAACCAGCTTCTCTCCCTCGTAAAGTTCATTTCGTATATATCCATACCCATAGTACTCATGTAGGACATATCTGCGTCCTTTTTCCGTATAAGGTGTTTTGAACACAATCTCTTTTACCCTGTCCCTGCGCCGTATAATCTCAATCCTGTCACCTGAATACCATTCAATGATTGGATATTCACTCATCTCTGTGTCAATTGTGATCTTGAAAGCGCCATCCCCTATATATAAAGTTTCCTGTATGCACTTCTCCATCTTTTTGCGAAATTTATTATCTTTTTCTATCTGCTTCCACAGGATTCTGTGTTTTTCCTCCACAAACTCATACGCATTCATGTCAGTCAGTATGATCGAGGTGAGCACCCTGATGATCAGTCCCGGAAGCCCCGTATGTATCTTGCGCATCTCCATGCCGGGCGTACATCTGCTACCCCAGAACTTATATTTATCAGTGTATTCTGTCAGACTCTGGTATAGCTGTTCTAACTCACTCCCATCTCCCCGAAACCAGATGCGGTTGCGGATCGCACTCATCTCAAAATCTAGTATTTCATTGATCTGAATATTGTAAGGACTTGCAGGCACGATATTCAGCCATGCCCTGATTCCCTTTTTCATGTTTTCGCTCATTTTTTGTATCAGCCCCACTTTCTTTTCCCTCCTCAAAACCGATAAGATTACGGTATGGTGTCCATGCGTACTGGTTGGCGTTAATCGTATGGTCGTTTTTGTCCTCTGGCTTATCCTTTTCCTCATCCCAGCTATATACATCTAACTCATGCAGATGACTTGTGCAGGTATCAGTAACTAAATAACACCCCTGCTGAATCCAGCCAAGCTGTAAATTGATACGATCGAGTATTGCAACCTTTTTATATGAGTCAAGGAAATTATAAAGACTGCCGTGGAGCCGTTTGTACTTTTTCAACTCCGTGATGGTTGCCTGATCCGCATTATCTATAAATACATCCTTTGCAAATCCCCATTTTCCTCGACACATGTCAAGGAAGGCTATGAATTTTACTGCTGTATCAGACGGTGCAAGCGGTACTGTCAGATCTGCATTGTTATAAGTCTTTTCTTCGAGTGTTATCAATTTCCTGTCCTCAGTCACTCCTTGAAAAATCATGGCGATCGTATCTGGTGATTTGCTCGAATATGAAGTATCGAGACCTGCTGTAAATTTCTTTATACGCATTTTACCGCCCCGAAGCTGGTCCTGTACCCACTGTTCCGACACAACATTTCTTTTTCTGTCAAAATTGGAGAAGATCAGCCCTGTCGCCTTGCCCCGCAGCCCCTCGATCTTGTTTTTCCAGATTTTTGTACCCTTGGGTGTATTACTGATAATCCGATCAAGTTTTTCTTTTGGTAGTCCCAGATTATGTGTAAAAGAAAAGAACCAGTGCACCCACCCGGGCTTTGGTTCCTCTTTTAACTCTTTTCTGATTTCCTCTGGTGTCTCCTCTGCCCACGCTGCAAGCGGTCTTGCATGATTCACATACTCTGCATAAACAGGCAGATTCGGGTCGTCCGGGTTCAGGGTAGCCATGAAATAGTCACTCCGCATAGCAGATTCACGGACAAACTCGATATCCGCAGTGTTAATCTCATCAATGTACAGACATCCATATTGCCCGCCAAGTGCATCCTTCCATTTCTTTTTGTTCCCATAGCCGACTACGAAGATAATTTTGTCACCACTGGCTGTATGAAACACCAAATGCGGCATTTTGTATGACTTGCTTCCGTTGCCGTTGTAGTCTACGAGGATTCCGAAATCGTCAAGTATGCCAAGATCTTTGTTGATGATATTTTTCTCTGCTGCCCCGGTATCGTCCGCTGCTATGATGTGCAGCTTCTTGGGAGATTGGGCGACTTTCAGCATGAACTTGAAAATCCCTACCGTGGTCTTTCCTGCTGCCGTCGTTCCCTCCAGAAACTCAACATGAGCATTGCATTTGATAAATGCCTTATATTTGTCAGATAACAGTATTGACTGCTCACTCATTCTCCTCACCACACATCTGTGCTATGATTCCGTCAAGCTTTGTCTGCTCGATAGCCAGATTGCCTGAAACATTTGCTTCCGACTTGGTCGTATATCCGTAATTAGACATCCACAATCCTGCAAGCTGCGGTGGAATGATGCCAAGTTCAAACTTCTTTCTCGCATCTATCTCACACTCTTCCTTCATGCGCGTAACCGTGTCAGCAAACTTCTCATTATCAGCGTATCTCTCATAGAAAGCTGCGCGGGATATCCCTGCAAATACGCAGAAGCCTTCTATTGTGTATGTGATGCTGCGCTTTAGTTCCTTGCTGACAAATTCAGAATTTTTTGCGCTGAAATCATGAGTAAGCACCATCTGGCTGTCACAGTCTGCCTTATATTCCTCCCATATATCCTCCAATGCCTTTACACTATTAAATTTTCGTGGTCTGCCCATGAAATCACCTGCTTTCTGGTTGTGTGCTATTTTCTATATGAAAAAGGCACTATGACTGCTGCCATAATGCCCTTTTTGAAAATTATTTTATTCGCCACTTTGACTTGATACCATTTTATCATATTTAAAACGGGAAATGTGGGAAAGTTATTCAATATTGTTATCTTTGTTGAGATATCTGTTAAGAATCTTTTCTGCTGTCGTTCGGTCGCAATTCATTATTCCGCCTATTTTTTCCCATGTGAATCCTTCAATAAAGCGAAACTGCATAATTCTTCTAATGCGGCTGTCAGGTACCGAATTAATGTATTCCGTTATTTTAAGTTCTGCGCGCTCCGCTTTTTCCTTTCTGTCTCTTAGCAACTGTTCTTTTTTGATTAACACCTTCTTTTTTCTGCTCTCTGCTGCCAAGTTGATTCCTGATATCTTTTTAAAACCATCAATGTACGGAAATTCGTTTCCAGATGATTTTACTTTATCTGTAACTGACTCAACACTCTGCTGCCGTATTCTCTCTATTGCTGTTTCCAGTTCCGATATTTCTTTGCGCAGATTATTCAACTGTTCTATATCTTCCCGCTTCATTTTAACACTCCTCATATATTTATTCAGTTTTCACCAGCGTTGCGACACCGCAACGCTGCTGCCATTTTAAAAATATCTTCGTTTTCTGTACCTCATCTTATTTAGATTCAAAACCTTTATCCCCGCCCTCCAAGATCATTCCCGCACCGATCCTGTCTCATGTAATAAGGTTTTCGGTGGAATACTGCTTTTGCGTTTTCTGTCACGCTGTTCTCCTGCTCCTTCTGTTTCTGCTGCTGGAAGCGCCTTCTCTGCTCTTTCACTAAATCACTTGCAGTTATCTTTCTCACGTTTCACACTCCTATTCTGGTCATTCCGCGGTCTGCCCGGCTATGGATGGATAACATCTGCGTATGCATTCCAGCGCAATTCTGTAATTCCTGCGTTTTGTAGCGTCCTGCTGCACCCCCATTCTGCTGAGGTATTCAATATCGAAATAGCTAATAGCATTCTTTATCTCGATATTTGTATAAGTACCTGCCTCCACGATGCCAGCGTGTTGTTCTTCCATTTCAGGCTGATATTCTACAGATTCAGCCTGTTGTTCCGCAGATTCAGCCTGTTGTTCCGCTGATTCAAGCTGTTGTTCTTTGGCAGGCTTTATGTTTAACTCTCTATACGCTGCGTCAATCACCTTCTCACCAACTGGCGCATCAGCCCTGTCAGTACTTGGACCGGCAGCAGCTTCTTCCACACCTTCTGGCACAACATCCACTAAATCCTCCACTGTAGTCTGGCCGGGCACCGGCATATAGGGTGTTTCCTGCTCTGCTGGTTCAGACTGTGGTGCTTCTGAGGCTGTCTGCCCTTCTGGTTCGTCCGGCATCACCGCGCCTGGTTCTTCTAGGGCAAGCTTCTGCGTCTTTTCCATGATCTCCTGATAGGTATAGGCAGTTATGGAAGCCTGCCCTTTCTCGTAGCTGCGCAGTTTAGCGCCCTTTTCGTACTCATAAAAGAACATGATGTTGATGCCGTTTCTGAATGTCCTGCTGCCGGAAGGGCTGATTTCCTCCGCAATGATCTTCGGTGATGCCAGTCCCGCTGCCACGCTGCGGTAGAGTGCTGTGTTTTCTCTCCAGAATGCCGCCATCAATGTCTCAAACGGATCTTTGGATTCCTGCACAGGCTTGTTCGTGCTCTCCTGCGGCGCTCCCATCTGCATCAGGGGAAGGCTGTTCTCCCGCTCCTTTTCTTCAAGCTGTCTTTGTTCTTTTTCCACTTTTTTCAGCTCTTTGACCTGCTCCACCGTCGTCTCTGCTGTGACCAGTTCCATATCACATTCGTCTATGTTCAGCATCTCCTGTATCTTGCTGCGCCCGTATCCTCTGTATTCCGGTATGATCTCCCTGCTGTTTCTGCCGATGGAAAATTTCGTGTTGATATTCATAAAACGGCTGACGGTCGATCTTGACAGCCCATAGATGCGAAGCCCGAAATCATAGATATCTTCAAAGTTTTCATGCAGATACAGGCATCTGTCCCGCACCTGTTTGAGAATATACCCGATCACCACAAAGTTCTCGGAAGTCTCATCCAGCTTCCGCCCAAGCTCTTCTTTTAATGCTTCATATTCCTGCTGTCCTGTCAGTTCTGTCTCTTTCATCTTTCCTCCTATCCCGCAGTCCTCATGCGTATGCGTTCTGCTTCCTCTGCAATCATCCTGTCTGCGATCTGCTGTGCCTGCTTTACAGCCCTTTCCAGAAATTCCTTCACGTCCTCAGGCGCCTCTTTGTTGTACGCCGCCCTGTTCTGTATAACAGCAAACTTCCCGTTTACATTCCGAATTTCCACCGTGCAGAAGGGTTTCTGTGACGCCTTCCTCCTGCGGATAAAGAGAATGATGCACTCTCCTTTTACCGCAGAATCGTAATACCGGGCAACACAGTTGTGCTGCATGTTCCCCTCCTTCTTAAAGTCAAGATAGCAGCCCGGAACGATAATTCTGTACGCAGTATCCCGGTAGCAGAAGGCGCGCTTGATCTCCCTCGCATTCCTGTGCATGACGGCATCACTGGCTTTCAGTTTTTCCGCCTCCGTCTGGTCTTTCCATGCCGTAAAGAGGACCGCCGCCTCGTCGTGCGCCCGCTGGATATCCTGCGGGAAAAATACAGACCTGTCACGCATGTCCCACCCAAGCTGGCGCGCCATGTCAAGATAGTCTGTCCACAGATGCAAAAGCAGATTCTCCCCGATTCCTGTGGATTCCACGCAGATCTGTTCCTTTAAATACCGTATGATGCGGTGCGGTGTCTGCACATTCAGGTAATTCATCAGAATATGCACCCCAATATGACGATCCAGCCACAGCACCTGTTCGTCTGTCAGCCGTACACGCATCTCTGACGCCCTCTGTATAATGCGCATCTGCTGATCTGTGACATCCAGCCGCACAGCCTGCGCTATCTCCTCCCTTGTGATTCTAAGGTATTCCCACGGTTTGAGCTTGTCCCCCAGATGTTCAAGACGCGTTAGTCCACACGCACTATCATTCTCTATCCTGTCCCGCACAAACTGCTTAAGTCCCATCTTCCAGAATGCCTCATAGGGAAATCCCCGCTTCATGTCACCAAGCACTGCCATCACATTTATTTTGGTTTTTCCCATGCTCTTAAAAGCTGCTGCCGCCGGAATGTACTGCAGGCAGGTGTTTTGAAACAGCCTGCTGATATTCCCTGTATACAACACACTCCTCGCGTATCCGTATCCGCCGGAACCATTCAGCCATCCGCCGTGATTGACAGAACCCTCCGCACACCATCTTTTAATCCCGGTATTTCGAAATTCGCCCCACTCATAACCTTCTGAGCGGATATGCTGGCCTGCCTCCATGATGTTAAAGATCCTCCTGTAAGTCTCCATAGTGAAAATCTCCGGCACATAACCTGCGGACTGCTCCATCGTAATGTCCACCCGAAACTGCCTGTATACGAAGTTTTTCCTGTCCGTACACCTTTGAAGAATGGACACTGCCATGCTCGAATAGACACGCTTTTGTTTTTTCCAGCTCTTATAGGTGGCGCTTATGCCGCACTGGCTGCATTTTCCGGTCATGTTGTGTGCCACATGTCCGAAAAGAGGTATTTTAAGCCGGCAGTGCGTGCAGTACCCCGTCTTTTTTTCTTTCTCATAAAAGATACAGTGCTCCGCCGCCCGGTCATTGATAAATTTCAGCCAGTCCACTGGCAGCCTGTCTGGCACCGTGTCCATGTATCCGTCAATGACATCCGTGATCAGCCTGTGCCTCTTGGCAAGCTCATCTTTTCGGACTCTCGCCTGAAAGTCGATCACGGCGGTCTCAACGTCCCGCATATACCCGGTTTTTAGATATCCGTTTACCAGCTTGAGCGTCCCCTTTGAGGCATGGTTGCGTCCACGGTATGAATAACGATACCTTCCTTCTGCGGGGGACAGCATGTCAATCTTTGCCCTGCTCCACTTCTCCTCCACCATATTCCAGCTGATAAAGTCCTCCCGTTCCCGGTCAAGGAAAATGCGGAAGCGCGGCTCCTTGCTGCCAGATGCAAGGTCCTTTCTCGTGAACAGGTCTACTTCCAGTATCTTCGTGTCCTCTGACACTGCTGCCCTGAAATAAAACTGGGTCTCATACTCGATGTAGTCATATGTGGAATAGCATGTATGTACTGTCTTTAACGTACCCGTATCCTTCCGCGCCGTATCCAGCATGGTGCGCGTGGCTGTCAGGGGCTTTTTATCGAGAAGTCCTGCCTTCCTCATCTGGCCGCACCTCCTTTGTCCAGATAATACTGCTTTATCAGCTTCTTCGCCGTTCCATTGCCGGGAATGCCCATCTCTACGCGGACCTTCCCGATGCCTGCCGCCTCGATGATATCCTGATCTACACGGTACTTTTTCTGAAACGACCACCGAAGCAGGCTTCCAATGCACCCCTTTAAACTCTTCCCTCTGCTGCGCACTGCCCGCGCAAAACCTTCCTCATCACTGCACAGCATTCTGATATACTCCACCCAGTCCTCCATAATCTCCACGGGCTTGAGCTCTGCTGCCTCCACGTCAATCCTGCCAAGCGCTGCTGTTGCGACGTCGCAACAGAGTTTCTCCACAGTTCCATTCAGATACATGTCCACAAATCCGGCATCAATGCCGTTCTCCGCTGCAAGCTGGTATAAATTCTTATGGTCCCCCTCATTTTTTAAGCCCTCTGCTGTAGCATTGATCTCTTCCATTGAATCCAGTTCCCCAAAGATCTCGTACATGCTGCCCCTCTCCTTCCTTTATTCAAATATTTCCTTTATTCAAGCTATATGCCATCTATTCCTCACAGTGTCTGTATGTGGCAGATATGGTCATCGTCCCAGTAGACATGCTTGCCGTCAAAGCTGCCGCCGCTGACTTTGAGGATGCCCCTTTCTGGAAGCGTGACATATCGCTCGATCAGGTCGATTGCCGACTGCGCGTCATGGCATACCGCCACAAGGTTGTCAGCCTCTTTCATATCACAGAGGAAGTCCCGCTGCTCCTGTGTCGTTCTGTTTCTGCCGTATTTCATTTCAATGTAAAGCGCATGGTATCTGCCATGCGGATAGGGCAGGTGCAGGTCTGAGACCCCCTTTTTCACTCCCATGCATTTCAGCTTCACCGCCTCACTGCTGCTGCGTGTGCCGCCGTTTGGTATATGGTGCAGCCATTTCAGTTCAGGATAGCGGCACACTGCCCGCGCCGCCCATTCCATCACATGTATCTGCTCTGTGTCCTCGCTGCGTCTCATGTTTTTCAGATTCATTGTATGCCTCCTTGTCACAATTCGATTACAAGCTGCTGCGCCGTATGCTACAGTCCTTCAAAGTTTCCTTTTCTCTTTATTCCAATGTTGAGTTTCTCAGTCAGGTCATGATGGCTGCAATACACGACCTCCACCACATGTTCATCACACTTCTTCAAGAGCGCCTCCCAACGGTCAGCATCTGTGATCTTTCCGCCGCCGGCTTTCTCATACCCATTCTGCTTCCACGTCTTTGCATTACCATTGTGGAAGGCGCTTGCAATGTACTGTGAGTTCATGTACAGCGTAATCTCACAGGAACACAGCATCCGTGCCAGTGCCTCCTTCATTGAAAGAAGCACAATGCGGTTCTGGGTGATGCGTCTGTCGATCTCCCCATACCCATATCTGGGTACGCCGTTATATATGAGCGCATAGGCATACTGGGCATTGTCCGCGACAAACCCCCTTATAGTGTGTGTTATGTATATGTCTACATGTTTCAGCATCAGGCTGCTGCCACCTCCTTCTTTTTCCGCCGGTGTCCCGTATCCTTTTCCTGCTTCCGGTGCATCGTCAGATAGATGCCCCATGTTCCAGTCACAGGATTGTATTCACAGCGGCATGTATCAAGAGCATATCCCTCATATCTGCCTTCGAAGAATTTCTTCGTATCCTCACAGTCTGCCGGCTGCCTGACCAGCTTTAAAATCTCCTTCCGGCTGTACGCATGGTCATTGACCTTCTCATGCGGCTGTATGAGATTCTTTGACTGCCTCCACCGCCTCCTGCTGCCGGCGCTCTGGCTTACGATCTCCTCCGCTGCCACCCCTGCTCCTTCCATGTCTGCAAGGGAAAGCTGCCCCTCTGTCTGTTTATCCCTGTAATCCTTCAATGCCTGCTTGGTAATGTACTTTACAAGCCCCTCTATCCCGTCATGGTTGAATTTAAGCCGCTCTGTCGAGGTCATGCCCAGACTCACCGCATTCTTCCCGCGTCCTGTATACCAAAGGCTCTCCATCGTGTCTCTGTCCAGTCCGCCGCTGATCAGCAGGTGGTGGTGCGGTCTGCCCTGTCCATCAAAGCCTTCATCAACCGCAATCCACCTTGCCGGCGCAAGCCCCTTCTTCTTCCTCATGCTGTTTACCTTCCTGAGATAACTGTCAACATATTTACGTCCTGCCTCCAGCGAGTCAGGCAGCCAGTTGTTATCATACGTCAGATCAACCCTGTAGTCATACCCTGTAAAATTACTCTTACATACCTGATGGAGATGCCTCACTGAGTTTTTGAAGTTCAGCCGTTCCTGTTTTGGCAGGCTCGGCTTCCTCTTCTTCCCCCTCTGCCTCGGTGTGTTCTTATACATGGTAATGTCAACTTCCCTGTAGTACGTTTTTGTCCCTTTACCACAATGGATTGTTTTCTGTCTTATCATTTGACTGCCCCCCAGTTCGTGTCTAAAGATAATACTATATACAAGCCCTGAAACTTCCTAAAGTCCTATCTGCCTGTTGTGCATCTGAGGATCTCCACCATGTCGGCGGCGCTCACATAGGGCCTGTCTTTATTCCTGTGGATACATTCCCCATGTGCCCTGTGCACCCTGTCCCTGTCAAAAAGTCCCTTTTCATCTGTCTCCTCGGTGTTGGCTGTGCCAAAGAAAAAGTTGATCATGTCACGGTCCATCTCCAAGAACACTGCCACAGACGATGCCGTGTAGTACGCGTACATGGCCCGCTCATATTCCTTTTTTTCAAACAGCTCATTGAACTTCTCGCCAAGGCTGCACAGCTTGTCTATTACTGACGCTTCATCTCTGCATAACATACTGGAGACCCCTTTCTTTTCATGTTTTCTGTGCTCATATCGCTGAAAAAAAGTAAAAAATAAAAAGACGATGCCGTCTACAGCTTGTCCACATGCCTCCTGCGCGGCACACAGGATAGAATATACAATCCTGTGTCCGCTCTATAAAAATATAGGGGAGAAGCTGCGGCACACCAGCATATGTGCCGCGCAGGAGGCATGTGTCTATGAACTACGTAGAACTATCCTCTTTTCCAGCATAACCAAGACACCTTGCCATGCTCTTTGGGTCTGCTGTATCATATTGCTCATCGCCTATCCTGAACTTTATGTCCACATTCTCCTGCTCCGCTTTCAGCTTGATCAGCAACCCCCATACTCTTTTATTCAGTTTTTCTAAAAATTCTGGATGTTCTCCATTTTGTAATTCTGTCAATGTTGGCATTTTCCTCACCTCATTTCATTGTATGCCATACTGTTTGTACAATATTTGGACGTTGTTAGTTATGTAACTGGCGCTTTCGGTTGTTATCTTTCTTATTGTTACTAAAATGAAGAATATAGTCACCTGTTGGCATCCTGTCCTTTGCTTTCGTTCTTGTTTTTTTCTGTCTCCTGCCTTATACTAAACTCACAGGCTCTGCCAAGCCGAGTCCAAATTGACGGAAGAAGGGAATCATTATATGAATGAAAATATTTACAATCATTTATCCGATATAATACAAAAAGCTTTTTCGCCTATTATAAATTCTCAACCTGAATTTGATACTCTCAAAGACTCAATAGAAAAACTTACTCACACATTAGCTTCTTGTTATACTAAGCCTTTAGCAAACTCTTTGTCACAACTATCTGATTTGTGTAATACACGACTTTTAAAGATTGAACTCCCAAGAATACCCCCCAATGCATTTTCCTTTATTGATGAAATCAATTTTCGGGAGGAGTGTATTGACCTCACTGAAAGTGAATGTGATTCAATAAATACTTTGTTTGAATTAGCTGATATTGAATCCCCACTAAAAGTGGAATCCCATAGCAAAATCTCAACAATTCAATTTGTTATTTCCATCTTAATTCCAATCATCATTGGATTTTTACAGTTATGGCAAAATGAACAACATTCCAATTCAGATTCTATTGAAGCTCAAAAAGAACAAATAAAAGAACAGGAATATTATAACGAAATAATACAAGATCTATCAGCTATCATTAATTCTCTGAATGAACTTCAAGAATCTCAAGTATCTTGTCCATGCAATCATTCTGATGTTCCAGTTCTTCAAGATGAAAGATCAACTGAAATGTCATGCGATCAATTTCAAGACGATTCCGCTGAATAACATATGTTCTATAACTTATAACGATATAACAAATAAGAAGCATTATTGATAATATAGATAGTGCTTCTTTCTTTATCTTTTCCCTTAACTTTTTTAACACTTCCTCTCACCCCCTACTTCGCCGCTAGTTCTGATTTCATACCCCACTCAGGCAACAACTGGTCACACTGGTCCAATGTCATTTACTTAAGCCCATCCTCCGTTAAGTTAAAGCTCTGCCCTCTCTATAGTTTCTGTTGCAATTCCTTATATACTCTCTGTCTGTGTTCATGAAATGTACCGTCA
>CAJUII010000045.1 GCA_910586405.1 uncultured Lachnospiraceae bacterium | reverse complement strand
CAGAACGATATTTTGAACCGTCTGCTATGGACAGCTATTTTGAAAAGCAGGACAATCCGACTGTATTTCTTGTGTTGGGAAAGGAAATTATCGTTGATGATGAACGGTTAGCAAGGGCAGGCTAACAAGATTTTTGTTAAAAAGAGCTAATTGTTATAGGAAAAAATTACTTTAAAAAAGTGCGCGTATTTGATATCATAAAATATAAATACTGGCGTAGTACTTACGCTAAGAAACAGGAGGAACATAGAATGGACAATGAGATAAAAAATATCGTATTTGATATGGGCAATGTACTTACTGTATTTCAGCAGAGAGAGTATATTTACCGATATGTTCATAATGAGGAGGACTTTAACTGGATTAAAAATCATCTGTGCGGATCAGTGGAGTGGCTGTGGATGGACAGGGGGACAGTCACGGACGATGAGGCGATTGCCTCTATATGCGAGCGGATGCCAGAACATCTGCATGGCACAGTAGAACGGTTTATCAGAGAATTTCGTATGGTGCATCTGCCAAATCCGCCGATGGAACAATTGGTGGAGGAATTGTCCCAAAAGGGATATGAATTGTATCTGATGTCCAACACCTCCCATCGTTTTAGGACATTCTGCAAATATATCAAGTCGATTGCCTATATGAAGGGGATTTGGATTTCATGTGAGCATAGACTGCTCAAACCAGAACCAGCAGCATATCAGAATTTTTTCCAGACTTTTTCACTAAAGCCAGAGGAATGTTTTTTTATTGATGATACACCAGCGAATATAGAAGCAGCCGGAAATCAGGGAATGCGCGGCTGCGTGTATTATGGCGACGTAGAGGAACTTCGACATTTTCTAAGGAAAGCGGGGGTAAGAGTATAATATTTTATGGCGTGTGGCAGCGTGAAGTGGATTTTGATGAAAAAGCAGGTGATAGAGTGTACAAAGATAAGTATCCTGATATCAGAACTGCCCGAAAATATAAAAGAAATAAGAGACTGCGGTACTTGAAATACCAACGGCATCTCAGACAGCTTTGGACAATTACAAGACATCATTCTATATTCCCGCCTGTTGAGTATGTCAATAAGATCTATGTTCATGGACACTTTTGTGAGCGAAAGATTCCGTATTACAGACGGTATTCAGAAAATCATGGAGGCATCGGGCGGAGATTTTGCAAAAAGCTCTCAAACAGACGTATCAGGCATTATAAAAAGGGGATTTCTAAGGGCGGCAATTATAAAAAAATATATGATTATCAATGGGCGATTGAGTAATTCGGCGATTGTGTATTTAAAAATGCTTGACAAATCAGGTCTATAGTTATAAACTTAATGCAAATAGGTCTATAACTATAGATTTTTACGCAGTTAGGAAAGTGAGGTGAAAAGTTATGAATAGAATGGAAAATCTGAAACTATGCGACAGTGATTACCGCTTTATGCTGGTGGTGTGGGAAGCGGCACCAGTAAACTCCGGCGAACTGGTGCGGCTGTGCCAAGAGCAGCTTGGATGGAAAAAGTCAACAACGTACACACAGATCAAGAAAATGTGCGAAAAAGGGTATATCGAGAACACACAGGCGATCGTGAGGGTATTAATCCCTAAAGAGAGAGTGCAGGCAGACGAGAGTGACTATTTTGTTGAGCGTACTTTTGATGGGTCCCTTCCCGCATTTCTGACAGCATTTCTAGGTGGTAAGACGATCACGGAGAAGGAGGCTGACAAGATTAAGAGAATGATAGACGAACATGTGAAATAATCTGTCAGTGAAGGAAATGTTGTGTGCAGGAGAGGAGATGATGCAGATGATAGACCGATTGTTTTTGAAAATTGCCGAGATGAGTCTCACTGCGGGGATTGTGATACTTGTGGTGATGTTTGTCAGACTGCTGCTCAGGGGAATGCCGAAAAGTTTTAGCTATGTGCTCTGGCTTGTGGTGGCATTTCGTCTCGCGGTTCCGTTCTCTGCTGACACGCGTGTCAGTGTATTTAATCTGATTCCCCAGAATGATGGATTTTTTAGAGGTGGCTTTATAACCGGAAATCAAACAGTCCGTATGGAGTTGTCAGAGGAGAAACCATCAGCCAGTACTGGCAGGACAACTGCAAAACTGCTAAAACGTATTGGATTGACAGCCGTAAAGCAAATTTATGATGTGAATTTTCCTGAATTGATGAAAGGCCCGACGAAGGAAATAAAGGAAAATCCTGTGGACAGCGCAGCACTACAGGCAGAACATCGTAGGACAGCACCCACTCAGGAGACAGGTACAGACCGTCTCGTAAGCGTGTTGTGCGTTGTCTGGATTGCCGGTATACTGACACTTATGTCATATACCATAATGATGCATGTCATGCTGAGAAAACGGCTTCGATACAGCGTACAGCTCTATGAGAATCTATATGAGTGCGATACAATACGATCGCCGTTTGTGTATGGACTGTTTTTACCCAAAATATATATGCCGTTTCGGCTGAGTGAGAACCAGCGCTATTGTGTCTTGGCACATGAGCGGTATCACCTTCAAAGAAAGGACCATTTGATCAAGAGCTTTGCGTATGCTTTGGTGATTGTCTATTGGTTTCAGCCGCTGGTATGGATTGCATACCGTTTGATGTGCAGGGATATGGAAATGAGCTGTGATGAGAAAGTGACCGCAGCTTTTACAGATGAACTGAGAGGGGAGTACAGCCGGCTTTTGCTGGCATTTGCTGCAAATAAAAGGCAGATGCCAGTTAGCCCGCTGGCGTTTGGAGAGGAGAATACGATGGCAAGAATCAAGAATATCTTAGCGTACAAAAAGCCCGCCAAATGGAAAATGATTGGAAGTACGATGGCGCTTATGCTGACAATGGCGGCATGTGCGACAGATGCAAAGGAGACACCTGTCACAGAACTGACAGAAGTGTCATCTGATAGCGTGTCGGACAGTATTGCAGATTCAGAGAATGAGGTGCGTGTCAGAACGACAGATGGTTCAGAGGCTGTTATACCGATTGCAGATCAGGACAAGACGGGTGGACGGACACAGCGCCAATTGACGCATCAGCAGGCACAGTGGGCTGAGAACAGTTGGTGTGATTTGGAGTTTATATCGCTTGACTATGCAGATGCGGACAAGATTATCTTTCATATTTCGAGCGGATTGTTTGAGTATGACCTGCTTCAACAGCAAATCACGCAAAGCATTGATCTGAAAGCCTTGAATTGTCAGGCAGTACAGACTGGAGGAGAGTGCAGTGTCCAGATCTATCAGGATCATCAAAACGAATCTTTGGCGGTCATTCAGCCGTATCCCTATCATGAGCCAGACGGATATGTCTATTATTTTGATACAGATGAATTATATGCATATGATACTTCTCTCTTAGAGGGATATACTGTGTATGATGGTCTTGTGTCAAAGCGGGAGCTGCCAGAAGGGGAGAAGCTGAAAAATAGACGAATTGCCGAAAATGTACTGCCACTGGGAAACGATACTTATGGCGCGCTGCATTGGAACAGTGTAGAACTGGCAAACATGTATTACGAGGCAGGGGAACAGAAATGGATGTTGTTTCAAAAAGAGCAGGCGACACTGCCAAGGCTTGACAAGCAGGATGAGAGCTTTTACCAGTCACTTTCCCATGTGGCAGGAGAATCAGTACGTCAATGCTCGATCGAGTACGAGGCGCTATACAATATGCATGATTATGATGGTGTCTGTGCACTTGCGGTAGGACTGGAGTATTCTGACGAGCTGCGGCAGGAATTTAGCAAACGCACTGATAAGCTGTCATTTGATCAGGAAATCAGTCATTCTGACGATGAGCAGGTGTATTTGTTTCAGTATTCCTGTACAGATGAGGAGGGAAATGAAAATAAAGTTTATTTGAACTTTCGGAATATAGAAGGGCAAGGCTGGCGGGCGGAAGGACTTCCTGCAAGTGAGCTGACATATAATACAAGCTCTGTTCAGCACACTGAGGCAAAGCCAATAAACACTGCTGAAAGCTCTCAGGTTTATGCGGACAGCGCAAATGGTGAATGGAGTGCATATGTCACAGATGATGATTTCTGTACAGTATATGTTCGAAATAATAGCACAGGGAAGATAAAAGAAATAGGAGTTGACGAACAATCAATGCTCGCCACGGCTGTATATGATTTACACTGGATTAATCAAGATACGCTGGGCGTAATTGCCCATGTGAATCCATCTACGTCATTTCTGTGTGTGTACCGTATGCCAGACTGTGAAAGTATCGACAGTCATTATGGGATATCCTTTCAGTGGGCATCGGATGATTACAGAAGTCTTTACTATATAGAACCGACCCCGCACTTCTCGGAACAGACAGGTCCAGAGGCAGTCATGAACTATCAGGAACAGGCTGTATTTGCAACAAATGGAGGAAGCAGTCTGTCGTATTTATCTGTATCACCCAATGGGGATAGACTGGCATTTTTCAGTATTGATGAAGAACGTGAAAAGAAAGATATTTATATTATAGAACATCTGAAAGAGGGCATGGAGCAAAGGAAAAACACAGTTCAAAGCATAGCATGGGAGTATCCGGCGGGTGAACTTCAATGGACAGATGATACAGTAATCACAGTGAATACACAATCAGGCAAAAAGGAACTTCATATAGATACTGGTGAAATATCAGATAAATAGTATTCGAGGAAGGGGGATTGTCGTGAAAGCGGCAGTCCCTTCTTGACATTTACCGCAGGACATAGTATAGTGTTCCTATTGAATACTACTAACAAAGATTTTGATGTGTGGAGGAGCGATTCATGGATAACGCTGCATTGGGTGTCCTGACGGAGAAGCTTGTACAGTTCGGTCTGACCAGACAGGAAGCAACGATCTATATGTGCCTGCTGCGAAGCAAGGATTTGTCGGGATATGAAGTGTCGAAACTCACGGGGATTTCGCGCTCAAATGTATATAGTGCACTCGCGGCGCTTGTGGACGAGGGGGCGGCATATCTATTAGAGGGCGAGACGAACAAATACACAGCAGTTCCAATCGAGGATTTCTGCCAAAATAAGATTCGGCGGCTGATGGGACTAAAGCAAGAACTTGTCGCGCAGCTTCCACAACTGACAGACCACTCGGACGGCTATATCACAATCAGCGGGCCGCAGCATATTTTAGATAAGATATACAATATGCTTGAACATGTTGCATACAGAGTCTACCTGTCTATTTCCATAGAGTATTTAGAGCTGTTCCGGCCACATCTGGAACGGCTTGCCAGAGAGGGAAAAAAGGTAGTGCTGCTCATCAACGGCTTGCCGGAGAGGGAGATTGAGGGAAGTATCGTCTATCAGACAGACAGCGCTGATAATAAAAATGGTCAGCTACGGCTGATTGTCGATTCCAGCTATGTCCTGACGGGCGAGATGACAGGGGATATCACAGACAGTTGTCTGTATTGTGGTCAGAAAAATTTTGTCAATGTCTTTAAGGAATCTCTTCGAAATGAGATAAAATTAATTGAACTAAGCAAAGGAGAACAATAGACAATGAAAAAGGAAGCATTTGTTACCAAGGAACAGATTGAGGAAATCGTAAAAACGTATCCGACACCATTTCATATTTATGATGAAAAAGGAATCCGCAGGAATGCACAGGCATTGAAGGAGGCATTTGCATGGAACAAAGGATTTAAAGAATTTTTTGCAGTGAAGGCGACACCTAATCCGTTTCTCATTGATATTCTGCGCGAATACGGCTGCGGCTGTGACTGCTCGTCACTCACCGAGCTGATGCTCAGCGACGCGATGGGAATTAAGGGAGAGGACATCATGTTTTCCTCGAACGATACGCCGGCGGAGGAGTTTGAATATGCGGCAAAAATCGGTGCCACGATCAATTTAGATGATATCTCGCACATTGAGTTTCTGGAAAAGACGATTGGCAGGCTGCCGGAAACGATCTCCTGCCGTTATAATCCGGGCGGGCTTTTCAAGATTACAACGGATATTATGGATAATCCGGGAGATGCGAAGTACGGCTTCACGACAGAGCAGCTCTTTGAGGGATTTCGGATACTCAGGGAAAAGGGTGTGAAGCACTTTGGAATCCATGCGTTTCTGGCAAGCAATACAGTCACAAATGAATATTATCCCACACTTGCAAAGACATTGTTTGAAGTGGCAGTACAGTTAAAGAAGGAGACTGGGGCAGACATACGGTTTATCAATCTGTCAGGCGGCATTGGGATTCCTTACCGGCCAGACCAGGAGCCAAATGACATCAGGGCAATCGGCGAGGGCGTGAGAAAGGTATATGAGGAGGTGCTTGTGCCTGCCGGAATGGGAGATGTGGCAATCTATACAGAACTTGGACGTTTTATGATGGGACCATACGGACATCTTGTTGTCAAAGCAATCCATGAGAAACATACGCACAAAGAATATATCGGCGTTGATGCCTGTGCAGTCAATCTGATGAGACCAGCCATGTACGGTGCATACCATCATATTACAGTGCTTGGCAAGGAGACTGCACCCTGTGACCACAAATATGATATTACAGGTTCTCTCTGTGAAAATAACGATAAATTTGCGGTTGACAGAATGCTTCCAAAGATTGATACAGGCGATTATCTTGTCATTCATGACACAGGGGCACATGGTTTTTCTATGGGCTATAATTACAATGGCAAATTAAAGTCCGCAGAGCTTTTATTGCAGGAGGACAAAACAGTGCGGCTCATCAGACGCGCAGAGACACCAAAGGATTACTTTGCGACGTTTGACTGCTTTGATATTTATAATAAATTATGATATTTGGCAGGTTGAATCGCGCACAATCAGGCGCGGTCTCAGCATCGATCGTGAGATGGGCACCTTTGCAATCAGCCAGTAAAGCGCAGCGTAGGAGTTGCGGCCAAGATCTATCCGGTCCTGATTGATCGTAGTCAGGGCTGGTGTGATCTCCTCTGAAATAGGAAGGTTATCAAAGCCTACGACACTGATCTCCTGCGGGATTTTGATATGTAGCCGCCCGCATTCCCGAATGACACCCACAGCCAGAAGATCATTGCCGCAGATGATTGCAGTGGCACCATTTTCGATTAATGCCGGCAGATGGTACTTCGCACTGTCCTCAACATAATGACCAAATGCGACCAGATTTTCGTCAAGCGCTAGTTTATGGCTCTGCATACTGCTTGCATAGGCATCATAACGGTTGCTTGTGACCATCGAGTCAGGAGAGCCGTTGAGCAGGGCAATTTTGGTGTGGCCAAGCTCTGTCAAATGGTCGATTGCCAAGTCGATTCCCTCGAAACTGTCAGTGCCAACATAGGCGACATTTGGATTTTTGGTGATATAATTGTCAAAGAGCACTGTCGGGATTGTGGTGGTTCGAAGCTGTGCCATCCAAGGGTCCTTCAGGGCAAAACCAATCAGAAAACCGCCGTGATATCCATTTTGAACCATATAGCGGTCGTAGGGGTCGCGCAGTTGCAGAAGCGGTGTGACGGGCGTGACGGTGACTTCCCAATTGTCGCGCACTGCTGCCTGTTTAAAACCAAGAATGATGTCAAATCCGAAGTCTCCGGGTTTTTCATACTGCATATTTTCAACAAAAATACACAAGCGTTTTCGCGTCTCTTTTTTCATTCTCTTTGTGACATATCCCATCTCGATTGCGGTATCCAGCACCAGCTTTTTTAACTCCGGGCTGATATCATTGGCGTCATTCAATCCTTTGGAAACAGTGCTTGGCGCGATACCCAAGCGGTTTGCAATATCCTTTATTGTTACCATATTTTAATCTCACTTTCGGAATCTTCATCTTTGAGAGCAGTTCTAACGCACTCTAAAATAAGTTTACACGATACGGAAACCGTTTTCAACTGATTCGGATAAAAACATGTCTAAAAAATGTTAAAATTTTCGAAATGAAACGAAGTGACAAAAATGGTTTTATGCGGTATACTTATATACAGGTCATGATAGAGCACATTTCATATATGTTCTATAAACTTTATCAGAAACAGAAAAAATAGTAAAAGGAGTACGAAGAGATGGACAACGCATTTAATTCACCAGTTCAAGTGCTGGACGCAAATATGACCGCAGGAGAGGGGAAAGCAAAAATTCCGCTGCTAAAATGTATTTTGTTAGGTATTATGGCGGGCGCATTTATCGCATTTGGCGGCGCGTCGAGCAATGCCGCAGTACATAATATCGCGAATCAGGGACTTTCCAAGACGCTTGCGGGCTGCATCTTCCCTGTTGGACTTATGATGATTGTTTTTGTCGGGGGAGAGCTTTTTACCGGGGACTGCCTGATGATTGCCGGCGTGGTCGATAAACGGTTCAGCGCGCTTGCGATGATCAAGACGCTGGTCATTGTATTTTTCAGCAATATGGTGGGCGCGGTACTCATCGCGACGCTGGTATATTTTAGCGGGCTGCTTGATTACACCGGCGGAGCGCTCGGTGCATTTACAATCAAGGTGGCATATGGAAAAGTGACCATCGCACCTTTCAGGGCAGTTTGTTCTGGAATCCTCTGTAATATCCTCGTGTGCATGGCGGTACTGATGGCGACTGCCGCGAAGGATATCGCAGGGAAGGTATGGGCAATCTTTTTCCCGATCTGTGCCTTCGTCATCGGCGGCTGGGAGCACTGTGTTGCCAATATGTTTTATATTCCGGCAGGCATCATTGCCAGCGTAAATGATACTTATGTGGCGAAGGCAGAAGAGCTGTACGGCATTACAGCCGATCAGATAGCATCTAGTCTGACAATCGGCGGATTTGCGTCCAACCTGATTCCGGTGACAATCGGAAATATCCTCGGCGGCATGGTGTTTATCGCACTTCCATTATATGCGATTCATAAGAGCAAGCTGGTAAACAATATAAAATAGTGCGCTGTTTCTATCGGGCAGGAAAACCTGCTCGATTTCTTATGCAAAGGTATGCAAAGGTAAGCATCCTACAGACATTTTATGCAACGTTTTGAAAGGGGTAAAGAAAAATGAACGATAAACTGACAAGAAATGACATCAAAAAGATGGAGGAGGAGATCGAGCACAGAAAGCTTGTGATTCGCAAAGAGGCACTGGAGGCAGTAAAGGAAGCCCGCGCGCAGGGAGATCTCAGCGAGAATTTTGAGTACTATGCTGCCAAGAAATATAAAAACCAGAACGAGAGCCGTATCCGTTATCTGGAGCGGATGATCAGGACGGCGCAGATTATTGAGGAGGATGCCAAAGAGGACGAAATCGGGCTGAATAAGACGGTGGAGGTCGAGTTTGTGGAGGATGGGACGATAGAGACATATCGTCTGGTGACAACGGTGCGCAACAACCCCCTGCAAGGGCTGATCAGTATCGAATCCCCGATCGGGAAGGCGCTCGCAGGACATAAATGCGGCGATACCGTACATGTACAGGTCAACAGTGATTTTGGCTATGATGTGATCGTCAAGTCCGTGGAAAATACGCCGGACGATGACTCGATCGCACTTCGGAAATTCTAAAGGAGTAGTGTCAATGAATCTTATCAATATAGAAAATATTACAAAATACTATACAGATACGCCGCTATTTGAACAGGCGTCTTTTACCGTTGACGAGTCAGAAAAAATTGGCATTATCGGCATCAATGGCACAGGTAAGACTACCTTGCTGAAAATGCTTGTTGGTATGGAGGAGCCGGATAGCGGGAGTGTCACAAGGGCGAACAATATCGTTGTCCGTTATCTGCCGCAGACACCTGATTTTCAACGGGATATCACAGTTCTTGAAGCCGTTATGGAGGGAAATCGTACCCACGAAAACGAGTGGTCTCTTGAAAGTGATGCCAAGACAATGTTGCAAAAATTAGGGATTTCGGACTATGAAATGAAGGTGGACACAATGTCAGGGGGACAGCGCAAGCGAGTCGCACTGGCCAGTACACTGCTGTCAAAGGCAGATATATTGGTGCTCGATGAGCCTACAAACCACCTCGATTCCGCGATGGCAGACTGGCTCGAAGAGTATCTCAAAAGTTACAGGGGCGCACTGGTGATGGTGACACATGACCGGTATTTTCTCGACAGTGTGTCAAACCGGATTGTGGAGATTGATAAGGCAAAAATATACAGCTATCAGACGAACTACACTGGATTTCTGGAGTTGAAGGCGCAGCGCGAGGACATGGAGTATGCCACAGAGCGCAAGCGGCAGAGCATTCTGCGCGTGGAAATCGAGTGGATGAAACGCGGCGCGCGCGCCAGAAGCACGAAACAAAAAGCACATATCCAGCGCTATGAGCAGCTCGCCGCGCAGCGCGGTCCGCAGCAGGAGGCGCAGTTGGAGTTAAGCTCTGTCTCCACCCGCATGGGAAGAACCACCGTAGAATTACAGCAGATTACAAAGAGTTATGATGGAAAGACGCTGATTCGGGATTTCAGCTATATTTTTCTCAAAAATGACAGAATCGGATTTATCGGGGAAAATGGCTGCGGCAAGACAACGCTGATGAAAATACTCTGCGGGATTGAGCAGCCTGATTCGGGTGCGGTCGTTACGGGACAGACGATTAAGCTTGGATATTATGCACAGGAGATCAGAAATGATGCGCAGGCAGGGCTTGCCTACATGAAACCTGACATGCGTGTCATTGATTATATCCGAAATACGGCGGAGTATGTGCAGACAGTGGACGGTTCTGTATCGGCGTCGGTGATGTTGGACAGATTTTTGTTTCCGCCAGAGAAACAGTATGGACTTCTCGGCAAGCTGTCCGGCGGAGAGCGGCGCAGGCTGAATCTTCTGCGTGTGCTGATGGAGGCGCCGAATGTGCTGATTCTCGACGAGCCTACAAACGATTTGGATATTCAGACACTCACGATTCTGGAGGACTATCTGGACCATTTTGAGGGCATTGTGATTGCGGTATCGCATGACCGCTATTTTCTCGACAGGGTTGTGCGGCGGATTTTTGCTTTTGAAAATGGAACAATCCGACAGTATGAAGGCGGATTTACGGATTATCAGGCAAAGCAGCAGGAGGAGGAAACCGAAAAGAGCAGCACAAATGCTGGGGCAGGACAGGCGCAGGCAAACTTAAAAACAATCAAAAACCGACAGGAAAAAATAAGATTTTCTTATAAAGAGCAAAAAGAATACGAGACCATTGAGCATGAGATTGCAGCGCTCGAAGCGCAGCTTGAAAAACTTGATGGTGATATGGCGTCAAATGCCAGCGACTTTGTGAGGCTGAATGAACTCACCAAAGAAAAAGAGCGCACAGAACAGCTTTTGGAGGAGAAGCTTGAGCGCTGGATGTATTTGCAGGAGCTGGCGGAAAAGATTGCAGCGCAATAAATCAGTAAAATGTGAAAAATATGTGAAGTTACCCAAAAGTTATTGACTTATTTTTTTATCTGGAATAATATGTTAGTGCACGAACAGTTTGAAGGCGAACAACTTAGAAAAGAGGTGAATGCAGATATGGACGAATTTGAGGAAAATGTCTGTGGTGAAGCTGAAAAGTATAAGCTGGGAAACGTGATCAGGGGGCTGCACGGTGCATTTGGAAAGAAATTTATGGCGTGCGGCATGGCGGCGGGACTGGATGAGGTGACACTCATGCATGGCTGGATCATGGGCTATCTCCATCACAATCAAGAGAAGGCAGTTTATCAAAAGACCATCGAGTCGAATTTCAATATCAGGCGTTCCACGGTGACGGCAATCCTACAGCTAATGGAAAAGAAAGGGTATATCAAGCGGTCGTCAGTGGAGGGAGATGCCCGGCTCAAACAGATTTCGCTCACGGAACAGGGAACGCAGACTGCCGTCAAGACAAAGGCGATGATTGATGATATGGAGAGCAGGCTCTTGGAGGGCATCGAGCCAGAGCAGCTTGAAATCTTCTATGAGGTTGCACAGAAGCTCATGAGAAATATGAATCAATAACGAATGGAGGTTACTTTATGCTAAAGGTATTAGGCGCACAAATTAAGGAATTTCAAAAAGATTCCATTCTTACGCCTGTTTTCATGATTTTGGAGGTTATCATGGAAATGATTATCCCGCTGCTGATGGCATCAATTATTGACAATGGCGTCAATGCGGGAGATTTGAACCACATCTACAAGATTGGCGGTCTGATGGTCTTGATGGCACTAATCGGACTGTGGGCGGGATTGATGGGTGCAAAGTATGGTGCGAGGGCATCGACGGGCTTTGCAAGAAATCTCAGAAAAGCAATGTTTGAGAATATTCAGACGTACTCTTTTTCAAATATTGATAAGTACTCTACATCAAGTCTGATCACACGTCTCACAACAGATGTGACGAACCTGCAAAACGCATACCAGATGGTACTGCGTATGGCAATGCGTGCACCGGCGTCAATGATCATTGCGATGGTGATGGCGTTCTCCATCAATGCGCGGCTCGCCAGCATTTATCTTGTCGCAGTGATCTTTCTTGGTATCTGCCTTGCGTTTATCATTCCGCGCGCGAACACATATTTTCGGCAGGTGTTTGAGAAATACGATGATTTGAATGCAAGTGTGCAGGAAAATGTATCCGCGATACGCGTCGTGAAGGCATATGTGCGTGAGGACTATGAAAAAGAGAAGTTTGCCAAGGCAAACCAGAATATTTACAACATGTTTCTCAAAGCAGAGAAGCTGGTGGTCATCAATATGCCGCTGATGCAGGTGACGGTATATGGCTGTATCCTGTTGATTTCGTGGCTTGGCGCCAAGATGATTGTGGTGGGAAGCCTCACAACCGGCGAGATGATGAGCCTGCTCGCGTACTGTATGAATATTCTGATGAGTCTGATGATGGTGTCGATGATCTTTGTCATGCTCTCCATGAGCCATGCCAGCGCAAAGCGTATCGCAGAGGTCTTGACAGAACAGACAGACCTTCGCAATCCTGAGAATCCAGTCATGACGGTAAAAGATGGCAGTATCGTATTCAACAATGTGTCCTTTGCGTACAACAAGGACAGCAAAGCGGTGCTAAAGGACATCAATCTGGAAATTAAGTCAGGGGAGACAATCGGCGTGATCGGCGGCACAGGAAGCGCGAAGTCAAGCCTTGTCAATTTAATCAGCCGACTGTATGATGTCACATCTGGAGAATTGTTGGTCGGTGGGCTAGATGTGCGCAAATATGACATGGAGGCGCTCAGAAATCAGGTCGCAGTCGTATTGCAGAAAAACGTGCTGTTCAGCGGTACGATTCTTGAAAACCTCAGGTGGGGCGACAAGGAGGCCTCCGAGGAGGAATGTATCAGGGCATGCAAACTTGCCTGCGCAGACGAGTTTATCCAGAAAATGCCTGATCAGTACAATACCTTTATCGAGCAGGGCGGCGCAAATGTGTCTGGCGGACAGAAACAGCGGCTCTGCATCGCGAGGGCACTGCTCAAAAAACCGAGGATTTTGATACTCGATGACAGCACCAGCGCGGTAGATACTGCCACAGATGCCAAGATTCGCAAGGCGTTTGCAGAGGAGATTCCAGACACGACAAAACTGATTATCGCGCAGCGTGTGAGCAGTGTGCAGAATGCGGACCGCATCATCGTGATGGACAATGGCGTGGTGACTGCGTTTGGCACGCATGAGCAACTGCTAGAGACCAGTCCGATCTACCGCGAGGTCTATGAGTCACAGACAGGCGGCAATGCGGACTTTGACCAGAATGGAGGTGACAACTAATGCCGGGACCGGGACATCCAATGAGAGGACCTAGAGGAGCCAAACCAAAGATTGAAAATCCGGGGAAGCTCTTAAAACGACTGATGGGAATCGTGTTTAAAAATTATACACCACATGTTATTATTGTAATCATAGGCATATTTGTCGGTGTGTTTGCAAACATTCAGGGAACGTTGTTTACACAGACATTGATTGACGAGTATATTATGCCGCTCTTAGGAACAGAGAACCCAGATTTCTCCGGGCTTGCGCAGGCAATTCTGCGCGTGGCAGGCTTCTATGCAATCGGCGTGGTATCGACTTATGTATACAACCGAGTTATGATCAATGTGAGTCAGGGCACCATGCGGAATATCCGAACAGAGATGTTTAATAAGATGGAATCCCTGCCAATCAAATATTTTGACACCCATCCTCACGGTGATATCATGTCGAGATACACCAATGATATTGATACGCTCAGACAGATGATCAGCCAGAGTATTCCACAGTGCTTTAGCAGTGTCATCACGATTGTCAGTGTTTTGGTCAGCATGATTATTCTGAGTGTACCTTTGACCGTCACCACCTTGATTATGGTGTCACTCATGCTGTTTGTCACCAAGAAAGCAACTGGACTTTCAGGCAGGTATTTCGTGGCACAGCAGACAGCGATCGGCGCTGTGAACGGATTCGTTGAGGAGATGATGGAGGGGCAGAAGGTTGTGAAGGTATTCTGCCATGAGGAGGAGAGTATGGCGCGTTTTAATGAGCTCAACGAGGAGTTGTTTGAGAGTTCTTACAATGCCAATCAGTTTGCAAACATGCTCGGACCGATCAATGCGCAGCTTGGCAATCTCAGTTATGTGGTCTGTGCGATTGTCGGCGGAATCTTAGCGCTTGGCAATATCGGCGGACTTACGCTGGGCGGACTTGCGAGCTTCCTCACATTCAACAAGAGCTTTAACATGCCGATCAATCAAGTGAGTATGCAGTTTAACTCCATCGTCATGGCGCTCGCCGGTGCAGACCGCATCTTCAAGATGCTGGACGAAGAGCCGGAGGCAGACAACGGCTATGTCATGCTGGTCAATGCAGAGGAAGTCAATGGTGCGCTCAGAGAGACAAAGAAGCACACTGGAATGTGGGCTTGGAAGCATTATCACAAAGACAGCGACACGACAACCTATCAGCGTCTTGAGGGCAGTGTGGTGTTCGATGATGTGGACTTTGGCTACACGGACGAGAAGATTGTCCTGCACAATGTCAAAATGTTCGCGGAGCCGGGGCAGAAGATTGCGTTCGTAGGCTCTACAGGAGCCGGAAAAACGACAATTACGAATTTGATCAACCGGTTTTATGATATTCAGGACGGAAAAATCCGCTATGACGGCATCAATGTCAATAAAATCAAAAAGGCAGATTTGCGCCGTTCGCTGGGCATCGTGCTGCAGGATACACATTTGTTTACGGCTACTGTGATGGAAAATATCCGCTATGGCAAACTAGATGCCACCGACGAGGAGGTAATCGCAGCGGCAAAACTTGCGAATGCGCACGAGTTTATCGAGAAGCTGCCAGACGGCTATAATACGCTGCTGACAGGCGACGGCGCAAACCTGAGCCAAGGACAGCGGCAATTGCTTGCGATTGCGAGAGCTGCCATCGCAGACCCGCCTGCGCTGATTCTCGATGAGGCAACCAGCTCAATCGACACGCGCACCGAGAAGATTGTGCAGGACGGCATGGATAAGCTGATGAAGGGCAGGACAACGTTCGTGATTGCCCACCGGCTTTCGACCGTCAAGAACAGCGACTGCATTATGGTGCTGGAGCAGGGCAGGATTATTGAGCGCGGGACACATGACGAGCTGATCGAGGCGCAGGGAAAGTACTACCAGCTCTACACAGGAAATGCGATTGCGGCAAATTAGTTATCTTGTTCATCTTGTTTATAAATTGTTTTTTGCCGGATTTCCTTGCTATTTTGGGCTATAACTGATAAGATAAGAATAACAAAAGTCATGTGATTCATCCTAAGGTGTGAAAAACATGACTTTTGTATCCTAACGATTAAGAGATTTGATATGTAATTGTCGGCAAATCCGTGGCAGATATATTCGAATGGGGTGGGAGACATGGCATTCTCAAAGGGAAAACGTATAGAAGATGAGACAAGTAAGCGTATTGTGGACCTTGCAGTAAACATTGGTTGTCGTGAGGGTGCAGATGCGTTGACCGTTACGAGGCTCTGTAGGGAGCTGAATTGTGATCGCAGAGTGATTTACAACAGATTTCGTGATATTGACGAAATCAATTTTGTTGTTGCCCAGCGCTGTAATGAGGAGCTTATGGCAAAGGCAAAAGCAGACTTGAATCCGCAGGCGTCTTTTTATGAGAATTTTATGACGCTGATTCGAGCTGCATTTACGTATATCTATGAGAAAAATTCGTATTTTCAGTATTATACTGCACTATACAAGGTGACAGATGCGGGTGTACAGAACAAAATTCTTCAAGAATTGGCAGTTTTGATTGACGAAGGAAAAGCAGTGGGGGATGTACGCTCAGATACAGACAGTTATGAGGCAGCACAGAATGTCTGGATTATCATGACCGGGATTGGCGGTATACTGGCGGCCAATGTCAATTATAAGTATCAGGATGGGCTGGATACGCTGCTGTATGGGATTGAGGCAATTGCGTCTTATATGAGAACGTAGACGAATAAGAAGGAGCTGTGCAGGCTGCTGGACAAAACTTGACGAATGGTCTGGGAAATAGGAGGAGAGTACTGTGGTTACTGTGAAATTGGGAAATACTGGAATTATTGCAAACAAGAATGGCTTTGGCGCACTTCCAATTCAGCGGATTGACGTGGATAGTGCTGTGAAACTGATTCATATGGCGCTTGATGGCGGGGTGAATTTTTTCGATACTGCAAGGGCGTACAGCGACAGCGAGAAGAAGCTGGGCGTTGCCTTGAAGGGGATTGACAGAAGTCAATATTATATTGCGACGAAGACTGCTGCCCAGACTGGCGAGAAGGTGCGGGAGGATCTGGAGACATCACTCCGTTTCCTACAAACAGAATATATCGATATCTATCAGCTGCACTGCGCGCCAAAATGCTTCCGCCCAGGTGACGAGGACGGTGTTTACGATGCTGTAGTCAAGGCAAAAGAAGAAGGAAAAATCAGACATATCGGAATCACTGCACATCTGTTAAATGTCGCGGAGGAAGCGGTTGAGAGTGGTCTGTATGAGACATTGCAGTTTCCTTTTGCATACATATCCTCTGAGAAGGAGATTGCGCTCGCCAAAAAGTGTAAGGAAGCGGGAATGGGATTTCTAGGCATGAAGGGTCTGGCGGGCGGATTGCTCACCAATTCAAAGCTCTGTTATTGGTTTGCTTGTCAGCATGAGGCGGTTCTGCCGCTGTGGGGCATACAGAGGGAATCCGAACTTGCTGAATTTTTGTCTTATCAGGAGAAGGTTCCTGAAATGGACGAGGAGATGAAAGCAATTTATGAGAAGGACCTAAAAGAGCTTGCAGGAGATTTTTGCCGCGGGTGCGGTTACTGTATGCCATGTCCCAAGGGTATTCAAATCAATAACTGTGCGCGAATCTCGCAGCTTTTGCGCCGCTCTCCCTCAGCAAACTGGCTGGGTGAAGCATGGCAGACTGAGATGGCAAAAATCAAAGAGTGTCTCCATTGCGGACAGTGTATTTCCAGATGCCCTTATGGACTGGACACGCCTAAGCTTTTAGAGAAGAACCTTGAAGATTACGAGAACGTTCTCGCGGGCAAAGTATGTGTGAATACAACAACAGTTTAGGTACGTTATAATTGTTAATTTATTCTATAAATTGGTTGAATTTTACAATAATATTGTGTATAATAACGATAGCAGGCTTCCGATGGAAAGTTGGGAGCCTTATGATGTAGCGTGTTGGAAAACGTTTTCCAATGTGTTTTAGGAATTATATTTTTCAAATGTAGATGTTTCATATGGAAAGGGAAAGGTACGAGTATGGAATTTGCGTCAGTTTATCACAGAACTGTTGATAATTATTGTTATATGCTTGATGAGAATCAACTGATTATCAATCTCAAAACTGGATATGATGTAAAAGAAGTGAATATTGTATATGGAGATCCGTTTGCAAATGGAATCTTGGGCGGCGGCGAGGAATGGACTGGTGACAAGGCAAATGTTCCATTTAAAAAGCGCCTGAAATATGAACTTTGGTGGACTACGACGATCAAACCGGCGTTTAAACGGTTAAAATATTACTTTGAACTGGTGACAGAGACAGAGCGCTGGTATTATTTTGAGGATGGTTTTGTCAGTGAGGAGCAGATGCATATTAAGGGGCGCAGCAGACAATGCTTCACAATGCCCTGGATGAATCCCATCGATATCAATAAGGTGCCTGCGTGGGTCAATGATACAGTCTGGTATCAGATTTTTCCAGAGCGGTTTTGCAATGGTGATCCTTCCTTAAATCCTGAGAATACAAAGACATGGAAATACGAGGGCGTGTTCGGTCATAACGACTTTTACGGCGGTGATCTAAAGGGCATGACAGACAAGCTAGAGTACTTAAAGGATCTGGGAATCACGGGCATTTACACGACACCGATCAACGAATCGCCCTCCAATCACAAATATGACACAACCGACTATGAAAAAATCGATCATAATTTCGGTGACGATGAGACCATGAAGCATTTTGTGGAGGAGGCGCATAAGCGCGGAATCCGTGTCATGCTGGATGCGGTGTTCAACCATAGCGGATATTTCTTCAAGCCTTGGCAGGACGTGTTGACAAATGGGCGCGATTCACAGTATTTTGACTGGTTTATGATCAATGACTGGCCGCTGTCAAACCAGTGGGATGCGGCAAAGAGAGGACAGTTGTATACATTTGCCTTTTTTGATGAAATGCCAAAGCTCAATACCAACAATCAGGCAGTGCGCGACTACTTGATCGGTGTGGCATGCGGATGGGTAAAGAAATACGACGTGGACGGCCTTCGCATGGATGTGGCAAACGAGGTGTCTCATGTATTCTGCAAACAGCTTCGAATGGCATTGAAAGCAATCAAGCCAGATATCTATATTTTAGGAGAAGTGTGGCACGATGCGATTCCCTGGCTTCGGGGCGACGAGTTTGACTCCGTCATGAATTATCCGCTTGCAGGAAGCATGAAGGACTTCTTCCTAGACAAGAGCCTTACAGGGGAGGATTTCGAGTTCATGATCAACCGTTGTTATACAAATTATATGCAGCAGACAAATGACGTGCTGTTCAACATGCTTGACTCTCATGATACGATTCGTCTCAGAAATGTGACAAGTGGGCTTGATATGTATAACTGCCTCTTTGCATTGTTGTTTACCATGCCGGGCAGCACATGCATCTATTACGGAACTGAGATTGGCATGGAGGGCAGCTTCGACCCTGACTGCCGCAGATGTATGCCATGGGGAGATATCGATCAAGGCAAGTACAACGAGCAGATTTCTATCACCAAACAGCTCATCAAGCTCAGGAAAGAGGAACCGTTAATGCGTGAGCGAAATTTCCATTTTCCGGCAGATTACCAGAATCCTCGTGTGATACAATTCCAGAAAATGGGCTGGGGTGAGACGTTGGAGGTGGTTGTCAACAGCAGCGATGAGGATATCGAGGTTATCAAGGATGAGGACAGCAAGATTATGTTTTCAAGAAGGCTCGAGGGCGATGTACTTCACACGAATGGAGTGTGCATCCGGTATTTGAGCAATAAACAGAACATATAGTATAGAAACATATATGAACTGCAATGGGTGTATAAAGAATGAACCTTGAGAAGCTTTCTAAAAGAACACAGATAATTTTTTATTTCAGAAGAAACCTCTTGCCAAAATGGAGTCTATCCTATATGATAAAAATAGATACACAACTGGCGGAAACAGCAGTAGTTCAAAGATGCTGTGTAGGAGAACCTACAGGGAGTGTATGATTATTTGAAGCCGACCGCCTGGGCAGCATGATACTTGTGCGTCCAGACGGTTTTTTTATGCACAGTCCCATGCAGGACCAAAGAACAAACATACTGCGAAAGCGGCGTGTTGGGGCATAAATACAGGACGCACTTTCATACACAGTTTAAATGTATAGGAGGATGAGAGATGAAGATGCTATCATTGGAGCAGGAGCTCAAAGGAAATGATTATCCGGGCAGAGGAATTGTCATTGGTAAGACAAAGGACGGAAAAAAAGCCGCGATCGCTTACTTTATCATGGGCAGGAGCGAGAACAGCAGAAACCGTGTGTTTGTGGAGGATGGAGAGGGCATTCGTACACAGGCATTTGACCCTTCCAAGTTAAGTGACCCAAGTCTTATCATTTATGCGCCAGTCCGCGTGCTTGGGAACAAAACGATTGTGACCAACGGAGATCAGACAGACACGATCTATGAGCTGATGGACAGGCAGCAGACCTTTGAACAGGCACTCAGAACAAGGGAGTTTGAGCCGGATGCGCCCAATTACACGCCGCGGATTTCGGGGATTCTTCATATTGAAAATGGAGATTACAACTATGCAATGTCCATACTGAAAAGTAATAACGGAAATCCTGACGCCTGCAATCGCTATACCTTTGCGTACAGTAATCCTGTAGCGGGAGAGGGACATTTCATTCACACTTATATGGGAGATGGCAATCCGCTGCCGAGCTTTGAGGGCGAGCCGAAGCTTGTAGCGATTCCAGATGATATGAATGCATTTGGCGATCTGGTCTGGAATAGCCTGAATGATGACAATAAGGTCTCGTTGTTTATTCGTTTCATCGACATCGAGACAGGCAGATACGAATCAAAAATTTATAATAAGAATGTATAGAAATATGTGTGAAGAACTGCATGAGAAATTGGAATGGTCAAAAACTGGCAAATAAGAGCCAAATGAAAAAGGAGTACAGAACAAATGAACGAATTAGAGTTAAAATATGGATGTAATCCAAACCAGAAACCATCGAAAATATATATGAGAGACGGTGAACTTCCTATTGAAGTACTGAACGGAAAACCTGGTTACATTAATTTTCTGGATGCGTTTAATGGCTGGCAGCTTGTGAAGGAATTGAAAAAGGCGACTGGACTTCCGGCAGCGACTTCTTTCAAACATGTGTCGCCTGCCGGCGCAGCTGTAGGACTTCCGCTGAGCGAAGTTGAACGCAAGATTAATTGGGTAGATGATATGGGAGAGCTGTCACCACTCGCATGTGCCTATGCAAGAGCACGGGGGGCAGACAGAATGTCCTCTTTTGGCGATTTTATTGCTTTGTCAGATGTGTGTGATGTCGATACAGCAAGGTTAATCAAGCGTGAGGTTTCAGATGGAATCATTGCTCCTGGATATGAGCCAGAGGCGCTTGAAATGCTCAAGGCCAAGAAAAAGGGCAGCTATGCAGTGATACAGATTGACCCGGAGTATGTGCCAAATCCTATAGAGACAAAGGATGTCTATGGCATTACATTTGAGCAGGGCAGAAATGAACTGGTGATAGATGATGCACTGTTTGCAAATGTTGTGACAGAGAACAAGGAAATTCCCGAGCAGTCAAAGATGGATCTCGCCATTGCCATGATTACATTAAAGTATACACAGTCAAATTCTGTGTGTTATGTAAAGGGCGGCCAGGCAATCGGCATCGGTGCAGGGCAGCAGTCAAGGATTCATTGTACCAGACTTGCGGGAAATAAGGCAGACAATTGGTTTCTGCGCCAGAATCCTAAAGTGCTAAATCTGCCGTTTAAGGAAAAAATTGGTCGTGCGGACAGGGATAATACCATAGACGTATATATGAGTGATGACTATATGGATGTGCTTGCAGATGGCACCTGGGAGAATTTCTTTACCGAGAAACCAGAAGTGCTGACAAGAGAGGAAAAGCGTGCATGGCTTGACAAGATGACGGATGTTGCGCTTGGTTCAGATGCGTTTTTCCCATTTGGTGACAATGTGGAGAGGGCACACAGAAGCGGTGTGAAGTACATTGCACAGCCAGGCGGTTCAATCCGGGATGACAATGTCATTGAGACTTGCAATAAGTATGATATGGCAATGTGCTTTACGGGAATTAGACTGTTCCATCATTAAGTCTATACAAAAGGATTACAGGACAGCTTACAGGAATGGAAGCTGTCCGAATCAAATGAACGCAAGGTGAAGATTTAGGGGAACGATCTTTGCTGATTAAGAGTACAAAAAAAGGAGCGATTTGCTCCTTTTTATGCCGGTGGCCGGACTTGAACCGGCACGAGGTTGCCCCCGGCAGATTTTGAGTCTGCTGCGTCTGCCATTCCGCCACACCGGCAATTTTTAAAGTGTGTGTCGTAACGACAAGAAATATATTATCATATTTTGACAGAGTTGGCAAGAGGTTTTTTGAAAAAAATTATAATAATTATAAAAAAATTGTCTATTCAGAATTTTGGGATGATAGCCGGGGGATTATAAGATATACCTATGGCTGTGAAGTTTTCCATAAGTATATCTTATGATTTAAAAGCTTGCAGCAAATGAGTGAAACTTACAGGTCAGCACCATGATCAATGACTATAATCTGCCCTGTGATCGCAGAGGATTCGTCACCTGCAAGAAACAGAATCGCATTGGCAACTTCTTCAGGCATACACACTGGCAGAGACAGGTCTGCATGCTTAGCCATCGCACTCATCATATCAGGGTCAAGATTCTCTTTTTTCATCCCCATTGTCATCGGTGTCACGACGCTTCCGGGACAGAGGGCATTACAGCGCACATTGACGTTGGCACAGCGCATGGCAATATTTTTGGTCATGCCGATCATTGCCGCCTTACTTGCCACATAAGCCACACCGCCGCCGCCTGTATAGCCTGCTACGCTCGCAACATTTACGATAGAGCCAGCTTTCTTTTCGACCATTACTTTTGCTGCCTCTCTTGTCATGTAAAGCGTGCCCTTGGTATTGATGTCGATCAGTGTGTCAATTGTTTCATCAGTCACTTTTTCAACCGCCTCAATGCCGCTGTCAACAACACCTGCATTGTTTACCAGAATATCCACCGTGCCAAAGGTTTCAAGCGTTTTTGCGATAACAGCACTGCACTGTGCCTTGTCTGAGATGTCGCAGGGAACTGCCAATGCCTCGCCGCCGGCTGCTTTAATTTTGTCTGCCACCGCCTCGAGCTGCTCTACCCTTCGCGCTGAGATGACAACCTTTGCGCCCTCCTTTGCAAAAAGCTCTGCTGCGCAGGCGCCGATGCCTGAGTTGCCTCCTGTGATCACTGCTACCTTTCCGTCAAGTCTGCCCATATGATTACCTCCTAAATTTATTTGATTTTTTTGTTTTTGTGCTATTTTGATTATAACACAGGTGATCGAATAAATATAGCAAAAAGAATATAAAATATACTTGTATTAATAGGAGAAATGACCAATGGCAGAAGAACTGGCTGATAAAATGTCGTCAGATGCAAAAACTGGTAATATTCTCTTATGAGCATAGGAACACCTCAACATGGCAATGCTATGAGAGTAAAATCCATTTGAATTGGAGTTTACTTTCATAGCGTAATCAGAGATGAATATGAGGTGCAAGAATGGATTATACAGATAATTTGCAGAGTGGATTGCCACTCGGTCTGGCGTTTGGCATGGCGATGGACGAACAGGCAATCAATCATTACGGTAAGATGACAGAATACGAGAAGGAACAAGTATTAGCCAAGAGCAAAAACGTTAAGAGCAAAGAAGAGATGCAACAGCTAATACAGAAGATTAGTGACGGCGATACGTTAATGTAAATGCATGGGCGAGGCAGTTTATAGGGGCTGCTTCGCCCATGACTTTAATAGCTGATTTTCTTCTCTAGCAGGTTCAATAGTCCATAGAGAACCATCGCGATCACACAGAGAATCACAATACTTAAGATCACCATGTCGAGCTTAAATACCTGACTTCCGTAGATGATAAGATATCCTAATCCCTTTCGCCCGGCAAGAAACTCCCCGATGATGACACCCACCAGCGCAAGTCCGATATTGACTTTAGACAAAGAGATAAAAGTGGGTATATTTCCGGGAAATACGACTTTGGTAAAAGCCTGTAACTTTGAGCCACCCAATGTTTCGATCAGCTTTAGCCGCTCTGGGTCTGTCTGTGCAAAGGACTGGTAAAGATTTAAAATGCAGCCGAATATACCAACAGATATCCCGCATAAAATAATAGTGCGGGGACCCGTACCAAGCCAAACGATGATCAGCGGAGCGAGCGCGGATTTTGGCAGGCTGTTGAGCACGATCAAAAACGGTTCGAACATTTTTCCGAGTGAGGGATAAAACCAGAAAAAGGTCGCTGTCAGCACAGAGAAAATGATGATTAGCATAAAGCTGACACCAGATTCCCAGAGGGTAATGCCAATATGGCTTAACAAGGACATATCCTGTATGTCGTGCCAGAAAAGCTTCGCGATGGCAATAGGGGCGCTAAAGTAAAAGCTGTCAATCCAGCCCATATCAGCAGACACTTGCCAGAGCATCAAGAAGGCTGCAAACAGAAGGATTCGACTCCAAAAAATATACAGCTTTTGCAGCTTTTGAGTGCGCAGATAGTTTTTTTGTCCGGCAGTCAGTGCAGCGGCTTCTGTTTTTATGATATCGTGGGGTTTTTGATTATTTTTCAGTGTTTTCATCCTGCATTTCCCTCCAGATTTTATCAAAATATTCCTGAAAAAGACTTGATTTTCGTATTTCCTCTCTCTTGATTCCATTTTCCTCAAACTCAATAGGTATGACATCTTTTATGGTGCAGGGGGATTTTGTGAGCACAAAGACCACGTCTGCCATAGAGATTGCCTCTGAGATATCATGTGTCACAAGGATGGCTGTCTTTTGTTCGGATTTGAGAATGTCATGCACGTCTTTTGATACATTGAGCCGTGTTTGATAGTCCAGGGCACTGAATGGTTCATCGAGCAGCAGAAGATCTGGGCGGATGGCGAGGGTCCGAATCAGTGCGATTCGCTGTCGCATTCCCCCGGACAATGCCGAAGGCTTTTGGTTTCTGACGTGTGACAAGTGATATTTTTCCAGCAGGCTGTCTACCAATGCTAAATTTTCATGAGTTTTCTTTTTCTGGATCTCAAGACCAAGTGTGATATTCTGATAAACAGTCCGCCACTCTAACAAATGGTCATGCTGGAGCATATATCCTACACGTGGAGCATTGAAGTTCTCTGAATAAAATGTGATAAAACCGCCTACAGGTTTGAGTAAATCCGAGATCAGGGAGAGGATCGTAGATTTGCCACACCCACTTGGTCCTACCAAAGCTGCAAAGGCTCCTTTCTCAATCGAAAAATTGATGTCATTTAACACCTTTACTTCACCGAGATTGCTATAGTATGAAAAGTTTACGTGGTCCAGACGGAGAAAAGGTTTCCTGTGAGGATTTTGGGACATATCATAACCGCCGCCTTTCTGTGTGATGT
>CAJUII010000044.1:18100-25709 GCA_910586405.1 uncultured Lachnospiraceae bacterium | reverse complement strand
ATTTGTGCTTACGCCCAAATTCGCAGATTTTGGTAAGAATGGAGATTTTTATGGACGAGATTGCAGTGCTCATTCCCTGTTACAATGAAAGCAAAACAATAGAAAAAGTGGTGAGAGACTTTAGAAAAGCACTGCCGCAGGCAGTGATCTACGTATATGACAACAACTCAAAGGACGGTACAGATGAGATTGCGCGAAGGGCAGGCGCGGTGGTGCGCTATGAGTACCAGCAAGGAAAAGGAAATGTGATCCGCAGGATGTTCCGCGAGATCGACGCGAAGTGCTATATTATGACAGACGGGGATGATACGTATCCGGCGGACGAGGCGGGAAAGCTGTGTGAGGCTGTGCTCGAGCGGGGCGCGGACATGGTCGTAGGGGACAGGCTTTCGTCGTCCTATTTCGAGGAAAATAAAAGACCGTTTCACAACTTTGGCAACTCGCTCGTGCGCGGCGCCATCAACAGTATGTTCAAGAGTGATATTCGGGATATCATGACGGGCTACAGGGCATTTAGTTATCAGTTCGTTAAGTCGTTTCCGGTGCTCTCGAAGGGCTTTGAGATCGAGACGGAGATGAGTATCCACGCGATCGACAAAAACATGCGTGTGGAGAATGTGATCATTCAGTACAGGGACAGGCCGGAGGGCAGCGAGTCAAAGCTCAATACGTACTCCGATGGCTTTAAGGTGATTATGACGATCGTCAAACTGTACAAAAACTATAAACCGATGGGCTTTTTTTCATGGATTGCAGTGGTGCTGGTGTTGATTTCAACGATCTTTCTGGCGCCAGTCATGACAGAATACTTTGAGACAGGGCTAGTGGAGCGCTTCCCGACGCTGATTGTGTGCTGCTTTGTGTACCTTGCGGCGATGCAGTCCTTCTTTGCAGGATTGATGCTCTCTACGATGAAACAGAAGAATATGCAGGATTATGAGATGAACCTGATTTTTTTAGATACGGAATATAAGGATAAGATGAAGGATGAACAGTGACATACCAATGAATTATGTAGCTTTTGATATTGAGACTACGGGGTTGAATCCCAAATATGACAAGATAATAGAGATTGGCGCGGTCCGAGTCCGTGACGGGGAAGTCAAAGAGACATTTTCGAGCTATGTCAATCCGGCGAGGAGTCTTCCAGAGCGGATTGTGGAGTTGACAGGTATTCACGATAGAGATGTCGAAAAAGCACCTTATATCGAGCAGATTCTGGATGCATTTCTGTCCTTTTTGGGGGAGGATGTACTCTTGGGGCACAACTTGCTCTTTGATTACTCTTTTGTCAAGAAAGCGGCGGTAAATCAGAAGAAGACATTCGAAAAGGCCGGCATTGACACACTTCGAATCGCAAAGAGGTTTTTGAATGACCTGGCGAGCAGAAATCTCGGTTTTTTGTGTGAGTACTACCATATAGAACTTGAAGCACACAGGGCGCTCAATGACGCGGTCGCAGCGCATGAGCTGTATCAGATTCTGGTGAGTGCTTATGCGGATCGGGAGACGGATACATTTCAGCCCAAGCCTTTGATCTACACGGTAAAAAAAGAAAGCCCCATCACGCCGAAGCAGTTGGAGCTTTTGATGAAACTGACGGTTCAGTATCATCTGCACTGTGAAGGATGTGTGCTGAGTCCGGTTGAAAATGTGACACAGGAGTATATGGATTTAGAAAAAATAACGAAAAATGAAGCAAGCAGACTTATTGACCGGCTGCTTGCAAATTTTCGACGATCACGTCCTTCATAATGGATTGGAGTGTCTGTGCCTGTTGTATAAGGGCGTCGATCTTTTCCGGTGTACCGTTCTCTCGATAAAGTTTGGCGAGCAGATAATAGCTCTTGCTGACATCGGTACCAGTGGAGACGGCAAACTCCAGAACTTCTATGGCGAGTGCGTCCTCTAGGCTGTCATGCAGCAGCTCGGCGAGTTTTTGCAGCAGCGTCACGAGATTTGTGTAATGAAAATCGTAATCGCTTAATATATTAATATTAGCAGTCCCATATCTGAGCTTAAGGTCCGTGTTTGTGTAGCCTGTGAGATTGACTATTTTTGTGGAGGACAAGTCCTGTAGTTCGACGAGGCAGTCTGTGAGCTCCTCGGTTATGATGTCCGGCTGCATGGAGAGCAGATTTTCGGGGATAGTGATATAATCAAGATCGTCAAGCGGTTTTTTTCGGGTAAAGTTTGCCTGATATTCGCGGTTCCAAAATTCGCGGTCGGCAGCTTCTTCTTTCCGCTTGTTGCGGTTCAGACAAAAAGTAAATAACAAACATCCAAAAAAGACAAGACTTGAAAAAATTAATAAATTCATATATAATATCCTTTCGAAAAGGGGTGAACAGCCATGATGAATATGAATCATAAAAAAACGCAGCGTAAGATCGCAGCAGTCATAGCAATAATCTTAGTATTGGCTATGGTAGTACCATTAGCTGTGAGTGTTATTGGTTTCTAATTTAATATATCATACTATTTAGTGGAATGCAAAGTAATCTGAATAATTTCTAAATTGAGAAACAAAGTGGGTGACTGTCTATACAGCAGCGTTGAATACCTGCTAAAACAGTAACCAGAGTGGAGGTTTATGGGTAAATCAGGTAGACGAATTGGAACGATGGCGTTGGCAATCTTGCTGTCCATGCTATGCGCAGGGGTATTTCTGCCGAACCGTGCAGCGGCGGCATCGGATGATGATGCGATACTCGAGGGTGTGTACATGGGCGAGATGAGTCTTGCCGGGATGACCGCCGAGGAAGCGAAGGCTTCGGTCGGCGCATTTGTGGAAGAACTGAAACAAAAAAATATAACATTTGGCGCTGTCGGTGATCATTATGTGTCTGTGATGGCAGGTGATTTGGGGCTTACATGGGTCAATGAGTCCGACATCGACGCAGCAGCCGCACTTGGCAAAAAGGGAAATATTGTGAGGCGATACAAAGCCATGCAGGATTTAAAGCATGGGAACAAGGTCTATGAGCTAAAATTGGCGCTTGACAGGGACCTGATCAAGACCGTGCTCGAGGAACAGTGCGCGGAGTATGATGTTCCGTCAGTGAACAATACGATCACAAGGATTGATGGACAGTTTGTCATAGAGGAAGGGCAGGCGGGCGAGCGGGTCAATATCGAGGAGTCCCTGAATCAAATCTATGAGTACATCACGAGCGGATGGAATTATCAGGATGCTTCGATTGACCTTGCGATTGATGTGTCGGAACCCAAAGGGAGTGTTGAGGAGCTACAGAAAATGACAGATGTTCTCGGCACATTTACGACAAGTTATTCAACCAGCAGTTCATCGCGCTGCAAAAATATTGAGAACGGTGCCCGTCTGATCAATGGCACGCTGTTGTATCCGGGGGATGAATTTTCGACGTATGACACGATCAAGCCTTTTACGGAGGCGAACGGTTATTATCCGGCGGGGTCTTATATGAACGGTAAGGTGGTTGACAGTCTTGGCGGCGGAATCTGTCAGGTTTCGACGACGCTGTACAATGCGGTTCTTCTGTCAGAGCTTGAGGTGACAGAACGGCATAATCACTCGATGATTATTGCCTATGTGAAGCCGTCTATGGATGCGGCGATCGCGGAATCTTCTGGAAAGGATTTTCGTTTTGTCAATACTTGGGAGAATCCGATTTACATAGAAGGCGTTACGGAAGGAAAGCAAATCACGTTTACAATCTATGGCGTGGACCAGAGAGATCCGGGACATGTGGTGCGCTATGAGAGTGAGACGCTCTCAACGACACATCCTGACCATGAGATCATCACGCCGACTTCCGGTCAGGGTGTAGGATACATCAGTGTGGAATCGGCGCATGTGGGATATACGGCACAACTGTGGAAGATAGTCGAGGAGAACGGTGTCGAAGTGAGCCGTGAGGTTATCAATAAGAGTTCTTACAAAGTGTCGCCGCGCTCGGCAGTGGTGGGTGTCAATACGGATAATCCTGTGTATGCTGAGCGCATCAACGCGGCGGTGGCATCGGGCAGTATTGATACCTGCAAGGCGGAAGCGGCAGCGATCAAAGCGGAGATGGCAGCAGCAGCCCAGCAGCAAGCAGATCTTGAAGCATACTATCAGGCATTACAGCAACAGCAGCTATTGGAACAGCAGGCACAGTTGCAGCAGCAGATCTTAGAGCAGCAGGCACTGGCAGAACAGCAGGCAGAGCCATAAACAAACTGCCGTGTCAGCGGTTTGCTGCGAATGGGGGACGGATTATGAAGTGCGGAAAACTGACAGAGAGCATCTATGAGCGCTCTGTCATAAAAGTAGTGAAGGCAAATGGCGCAGGACTGAGGGCAGACTGCGCCGTTTTGGCAGGGAACGGGGACTGTGCTGGCGTCTTGTCTGGACAGGCGCTTGCGTTTGGCACAGATCAGCAGACAGCCGCGCGGGCATATCTGGCGGCGACCAACCATGTGATAGCCTGCTGTGCCAACGGCGCAGCGTCCGGGTTGTTCGATGCGTATGCCAGTATCACACTGCTGGTTCCTGAGAAGCTCCGCGAGATCAAAGTCCGCACAATAATGCAGGCAGCCGCAGAGCAGGCAGAGGAGACGGGGATTCCCATACTGGGCTGCAATGTCCAGGTGCTTCCGATGGTCACGGAGGCTGTGGCGACCTGCGTGATCAGCGCAGGTCTCGAAAATCGTTCAGAGAGCGGTCCAGTGCCTATGAAGAGACAGACAGCGGCTGACAGGGACATTGTGATGACGAAGTGGCTGGGACTTGAAGGAACGGCGATTATAGCAGAGGGAAGCCGCGAACAGCTCTGCGGCAGATACCCGTCGGACCTTGTGGATACAGCGGGCGGTTTTTACAAATATTTATCTGTCGCGCCGGAGGCTGCTACCGCCGTGAAGTCCGGCGCAGATTATCTGTTGGCGATGCGGGAGGGCGGTGTGTTTGGAGGACTCTGGCAGCTGGCAGCGGAGAATGGCGTTGGACTGGTCGCAGACTTAAAGCGCATACCTGTGAGGCAGGAGACAATAGAGGTGTGCGAATATTTTGATTTAAATCCGTATGAATTGATGGCGGGCGGAAGTTTGCTGATTGTGGCGGCAAACGGCGGAGAGCTGGTGCGTGCGCTGGAGGAGGCCGGTGTGCCTGCGGCGGTGATCGGGCGCACGACATCGGGAAATGACCGCATCATACGTCATGGGGAGGAATCGAGATTTCTGGAACCCGCAAATGGGGATGAAATCTTCCGTTACCGCGCGTATGTGTCCAGTGGAGACACGGGAAAAATAGTAAAGATGGAATCAATGGAGGAAGAGAAATGAGAGAACAGATTTTATCGATTATAGAGAAGAACAGCAGAATTGATCTGCACGAGCTTGCAGTGATTTTAGGCATGGAGGAAACAGACATTGTCAATGAGATGGAACAGATGGAGAAAGAGGGCATTATCTGCGGATATCACACATTGATAGACTGGGAAAAAACCTCTGTGGAGAAGGTGAATGCACTGATTGAAGTACGTGTGACGCCCCAGCGCGGAAAGGGTTTTGACAGCATCGCCGAGCGCATCTACAAATACCCGGAAGTACATGCAGTCTATCTGATCTCAGGCGGATATGATTTGCTTGTCAGCCTTGAAGGCAAGACGCTCAAGGAAGTGTCAAATTTTGTATCAGATAAGTTGTCTACCCTTGAGACGGTCATCAGCACAGCGACGCATTTTATCCTGAAAAAGTACAAGGACCACGGTACGATTCTGGACAAGAAAGAATTGGATGAAAGGATGCAGGTGACGCCATGAGAAATCCTTTATCAAAGACAATCGTAGAGATCAAGCCCTCTGGCATCCGCAAATATTTTGATATCGTGAGTGAGATGAATGACCCAAATGTCATCTCGCTTGGCGTCGGCGAACCGGACTTTGAGACCCCGTGGCATATTCGGGATGAGGGGATCTATTCCCTTGAGAAAGGGTGTACTTTTTATACGGCAAACGCAGGGCTTATGGAGCTGCGTGAGGAGATCAACCGCTATCTCAACAGGCGCTTTGACCTAAGCTATGATCCAAAGAATGGCATTCTGGTGACGGTTGGCGGCTCAGAGGCGATTGACATTGCACTGCGCGCTATGGTAGACCCCGGGGATGAAGTTATCATTCCGCAGCCGAGTTATGTCTCGTATGAGCCATGTGCTATTTTGGCTGGCGCGAAACCAGTGATCATTGAACTGAAAAATGAGAATCAGTTTCGACTGACGGCAGCAGAGCTTGAGGCGGCGATCACAGACCGGACCAAGGTGCTCATTTTGCCATTTCCCAATAATCCGACGGGGGCGATCATGGAGAGGAAAGATTTGGAGGAGATTGCAAAAGTCATTGAAAAGCATGATATTTTTGTGCTTTCCGACGAGATTTACGCAGAGCTGTGCTATACAGAACAGCACGTATCTATCGCTAATATCCCTGGCATGTGGGAGCGGACGGTACTGATCAACGGATTCTCGAAATCTTATGCAATGACAGGCTGGAGACTTGGCTATGCGTGCGGACCGAACCAGATCATAGAACAGATGTACAAAATTCATCAGTTCTGCATCATGTGTGCACCGACAACCTCACAGTATGCGGCAATTGATGCGCTGAAAAACGGTGACGGGGATGTCCAGATGATGCGGGAATCCTACAATCAGCGCCGCCGCTATCTGCTGAATGCTTTCAAGGAGATGGGGCTGGAGTGCTTTGAGCCGTTTGGCGCGTTTTATATGTTTCCCTGTGTGAAGCAGTTTGGCATGACGAGCGACGAATTTTCCTCTAAACTTCTGCACGAAGAAAAGCTTGCGGTCGTGCCGGGAAATGCGTTTGGAGACAGCGGTGAGGGATTTTTGCGCATTTCCTATGCATATTCCCTGGAGAAGCTCAAAGTGGCAATGGGGCGTTTAGGGCGTTTTGTGGAGAAGTTGAAATAAAACAGTCAACTGTCGGGACAGTTTGCTCATTTATTTTGAATTACATACGATCAACACACGAAAGCAATGTGAGCGGTGGAAAGCTGTATAGACAAGCGGGTGAATCAGCATGAATATAGTACTACATCAGCCGGAGATTCCGGCAAATACTGGAAATATAGGACGTACCTGTGTCGCGACGGGGACTGTGCTGCATTTGATAGAGCCATTAGGCTTTCGCCTCACGGGGAAGGAGCTTCGCCGAGCGGGGATGGATTACTGGGAACATCTCGATGTGCGGCGCTACATGAATTATGATGAGTTTGTCGAAAAGAACCTCGCATGTAACCCGCGGGCAAAGCTCTGGATGGCGACGACCAAAGCAAAGACAATCTACACAAAGGTACATTATGATGCGGACGATTACATAATGTTTGGAAAAGAAAGTGCAGGGATTCCAGAGGAGATCTTGGTAGAACACGAAGAGAACTGCATTCGTATTCCAATGCTGGACAAGATCAGAAGCCTGAATCTGTCCAACAGCGTCAGCATTGTGCTCTATGAGGCATTGAGACAACAGCAGTTTGCTGGAATGCAGATGGAGGGGGCACTGCATCACAAAGAATGGAAAATGTGATACACGAGACGAGCAGAGGACCAGTTGGTTCCTCTGCTTGTTTTATG
>CAJUII010000044.1:6628-18000 GCA_910586405.1 uncultured Lachnospiraceae bacterium | reverse complement strand
CACACGGTCGTCCCAAGGAAGCATGTCAGCAGAAGCTGACGGACGCCCGGCGCGGTAGTAGGGGAGAAAGTCATTCCCCTACTCGATTGCACACGGTCGTCCCAAGGAAGCATGTCAGCAGAAGCTGACGGACGCCCGGCGCGGGCGTTCAAATGAAAATACTATGTTTACATAAAGTGCAACAAATGATAGAATGGAGTATATCATAGGAAGAGTTGATGAGGGTTCGGAACTATAGATTTTGTAATGATATAAGCAGCTATGACATCGCATTTTGTGGCAAGGAGTGCGAGGCAAAGGTCTGCGGAACAGGAAAAGTATGAGATACAGCAAACGAATAATATTTATAATTCTGGCAGCGATGGGAACGCTATGTTTTAACGGCTGCCAGACAAATGTCTCCAGCGAAGAAAATAATTCCAAGGAGAATGCATACATGAAACTATCAGCAGAAGAAGCAAAGGAAATCATGGACAGCACAGAGGACTATATCCTGCTCGATGTGCGCGAGGAGGACGAATATGCGGAGGGGCATATCAAAGATGCGCTGCTCATGCCATATGGAGAAATCACAGAGCGGGCGGAGAACGAGCTGCCAGACAAGGAGCAGACAATACTGGTATACTGCCGCAGCGGCAGAAGGAGTGCCATTGCAGCCCAGACATTGACAGAGCTTGGCTACACCGATGTCAAGGATTTTGGCGGGATTATAGACTGGACGTATGATCTTGAGACAGAGTAAACCAAGGGTGCGATGAGAGTGGTTGATATAGATCAATCTGGTGCGTATACAGCTGATACAAAAGACACAAAAACGCAGGAACGGTAAGAATGGTTGATATATCAATTGATCATTATAAATAGTTATTTAGAAAACATGGGGGATAAACGGATGGCGGGATACTTGATCAAAGACACAACGAAAGAGGAGCGTGAGCAGCTTGTGGCAGAATCACTTGGTAACATCTCTGCATCCTGCGATGGATGCAGCGCAGGAATTGTTGAGATGTATCAGGCGTACATTGACGGTAAAAAGGAGTTGCGCGATATCAATATGGAATTTCATGCGCGGTATGTATCTGGCAGCGAGCAGCCAGAGCGGACAGGATGCACAATTTATTAGAATGCAAACTGACAAACTATTTACGATTCCATTGATTTTATCATCCGATAGCTGTCGATTAATCCTGCAAAATAAGCGTTTGTGACATATTCTAAATGACATTCTTCTTGTTGGGCTAACATATGGTCAACTGTATCGCGCTGTGCGGATGAGAAGTTGTCATTTTGATAACATTCGTATGCACGCAGGTATTCATGCTGGCATGTTTGATATTCGTTGTCCTTCATAAGAAGGGTATTAAGTGTTGTATCTTTCATGCTGTCCATGAACATTTTGATGGTTTCTCTTATTTCCTGAACAGAGTTGTGTTGTATGATAATAGAAAAAAGTTCTTGGGTGTGTTTTGCTTGCGGTATCATTTGGCGTGTTCCTTTCTGCCATAGGCATATAAAATAGGGTTGGTAGTGTGAAAAGGTTGAATTTGTGTTGCTGCGCAGCGGAAAAATATTGGTTCGTGTGAAACAGTAGAAGTACAAGACCAATTCTATCATGACTGGGCAAAAAATGAAATGATAATCGTTCTACAAATAGATGGTGATCTCTACAAAATACGACACGGAATATACAGAAAGGATGAAGCACAATGAAAATCTATGTGGATGCAGACGCCTGCCCTGTAGTCAGAATTGTAGAACAGGCAGCCAGACAAAAAGGTATTTCAGTGACACTGTTGTGTGATACAAACCATGTGCTGCGCTCGGAGTACAGCGAAGTTAAAATCATTGGCGCTGGGGCAGACGCCGTTGATTTTGCCCTGATTAATCTGTGCAGAAAAGGCGATATCGTAGTGACACAGGACTACGGCGTTGCTGCGATGGCGATTGGCAGAGGCGCCTATGCGATTCATCAGTCAGGAAAGTGGTATACAGATAAAAATATTGACCAGATGCTGATGGAGCGGCATCTGAACAAGAAAGCCAGACGCGCCTCGGGAAAAAATCATCTGAAAGGCCCAAGGAAACGTACGCCGGAGGACGATGTGCTGTTTCGGCAGTCTTTTGAACAGTTAATTCGATTGGCACAGTTTTGTCACAGATGTAGGGCAGAATCAACTGTGGGCGACGCAGTTTCTTGCGTTTGACAAAAACAGGCAGATGTTGACTTCGGGCGGACTAGGAACGATGGGATATGGATTTCCGGCCGCAATCGGGGCGAAGCTTGGCAATCCGCAGAAGGACGTTCTTGTCATAACTGGTGACGACGGCATTCAGATGAACATACAGGAAATGGCGACGGCAGTCTGTTACGAGCTGCCAATCATCATTTGTATTCTGAACAATGGATACTTGGGCAATGTGCGTCAGTGGCAAGAGCTGTTTTATGATAGGCGTTATGTGAGCACCTGTATGCGTTACCGCAAAGGCTGCGAGGCAGGCTGCAATCAGCCAGACCGCCACTGTCCGGCATATACGCCTGACTTCGTCCGCCTAGCACAAAGCTATGGGGCAATAGGACTTCGCGTCACAGAAGCAGGCGCGGTAAAAGCAGCGTTAGAAAGCGAAAAGCGGAGCACGAAAGTGCCTACAGTTATCGAATTTATCATAGACAGGGAATGCAATGTCATGCCCATTGTCCCTCCCGGAAATTCGCTGGATGATATGATACTTATCAATACAGAATCAAAGGCATTAGTGTGAGTCGCAGGATATAGAAAACAAAAATAAAACTTTTCTGAAAAGTTTCTCTTTCCCAGGTATATGTGGTATAATGATACAACTATCTGAGTTTAAATTTATATAAAAAGGAGACAGAAAGAAATGGCAAACAGATTTGTACTGAATGAGACATCGTACCACGGGGCAGGTGCAGTGAAAGAGCTTGTACCGGAGGCGAAAGGCAGAGGGTTTCACAAGGCATTTGTGTGTTCTGACTCAGATTTGGTGAAGTTTGGTGTGACCAAAAAAGTATTGGAGCTTTTGGAAAACGACGGCATGGCATATGAGCTGTATTCTGAAATCAAGCCCAATCCTACCGTGGAGAACGTACAGGCTGGCGTTGCTGCATACAAGAAATCCGGCGCAGATTATTTGATTGCGATTGGCGGCGGCTCCTCTATGGATACGGCGAAGGCAATCGGCATCATCATCAACAATCCTGAGTTTGAGGATGTTGTGAGCCTTGAGGGTGTGGCACCTACCAAGAATAAGTCAGTGCCCATCTTTGCAGTGCCGACGACGGCGGGAACCGCAGCGGAGGTAACAATTAATTATGTGATCACAGATGTATCCAAAAACCGCAAGATGGTCTGCGTAGACCCCAAGGATATTCCCGTTGTTGCATTTGTAGACCCGGAGATGATGGCAACGATGCCAAAGGGATTGACCGCAGCGACAGGAATGGACGCGCTCACACATGCGATCGAAGGATATATTACAGCGGGCGCATGGGAATTGTCAGATATGTTTCATTTAAAGGCAATCGAGATTATCTCCCGCTCTCTGAGAGGTGCTGTTGACAATACGCCGGAGGGAAGAGCGGACATGGCGCTTGGTCAGTACGTTGCAGGCATGGGCTTCTCAAATGTAGGACTTGGTATCGTGCACTCTATGGCACATCCGCTTGGCGCGCTGTACGATACGCCGCATGGCGTTGCCAACGCCATTATTCTTCCTACGGTCATGGCGTACAATGCAGAAGCGACAGGCGAGAAGTACCGTGAGATCGCAAGAGCGATGGGCGTACAGGGTGTGGACAGTATGTCACAGGAAGAATACCGCAGGGCGGCAGTCGATGCAGTGAAGAAGCTGTCACAAGATGTAGGCATTCCCGCTGATCTGAAGGAGATTGTCAAGAGAGAGGATATCCCCTTCCTTGCGCAGTCTGCCTATGATGATGCATGCAGACCGGGAAATCCGAAGGAGACCAGCGTGGAGGAGATTACAAAGTTGTATGAGTCTTTGATTTAGTACATAATTTAGCGCGGGCAGGGAAGATTCGTATTCCCTGCCCGATTGTGCTTAGAGTGGCTAACTCAGGGTATGATAATGGATAAGACGGCGCTGCGTCAGGTCATACTTCCACAGATAATTGGGACTTTTATGGCGGTACATCGCGCGAAAGCTCACTAGAAAATCTCCCACAAGCAATATCATAAATCCAACTGCGAGAATTTGCAGCGTTGGCTTTGGCAGATGCTGGACTTTGTCCAAAATCGGCTCCATCAGATATTCCATGAAAAATTCAATAATTGCGGCAAATCCCAGACTGGTAGGAAGCGAGGTAAATTTAGTCAGATGAAACGGCACCTTTTCATAATTCCAATATGTAAAATCACAAAAATATTCCACAGTTTTTCCGAGTAGGATTTCACCGATGCTCACCAGAATCACCATCAAGAGAAAATATGCCAGATATACCATAAATCCGTTCGACGATTTTCGTTTCAACCATTTCTTCGGCGTGCCGACAATCAGATAAATTCCCACGACCGCCAGTCCGTATCCCAGCAAAAATGGAAAGTACATATTTCGGTTGTTGATATACTGCTGTGTGACAGCAAGCCATATATTTTCAACGCAGTATCCTAGAAAAGAAATGATCGCGATGGTCAACATATATGCTGCGGCTGTGTATTTCATACTCTGCACCTCTTTCAAGTATTTGTATACTCCTGATTTGTACGCCTGCTGAAGCAGGCAGATAGGAGTTAATGCATAATTCTACCACAAACAGTATGAACTTCCCATTAAGAAAATCTTAAATATTGTTAAATCTATGGACACTGTTTTCCCATCTGGATTTGAGTCGCGGCATGGAGATTAGGTGGCAAGCATCTCGACAAAAGCGTAATGCGCTGTGATCGCATGAACGCCGGCAGCTTCCTCGCGCCGCATCAAACTGGATACGATATGTGTATGATAGGAGAAAAGCTTCTCCCAGTCCTCGGGCGGCAGGTGTGCCTGCTGTTCCTGAATTGTGCACGCATACAGTTGGGATAATGTGTCGTTCAACAAGATAAACAGGCGGTTAGCGGAAAGTTTGATCAGTGTGTCGTGGAACTGTTGATCCAGATTCGCACGGTTTTCTATACTGCTGTTTTTCAGGGCGTCAAGGCAGTCGGAAAGCTTCTGTACCTGCGCGTCCTGCACTTGCTTTACGGCGGCTAGGTATGCACTGATTTCTATGCTGCGCCGAAGCTGCTGTACTTCTTTGACGCTGCATTCCTTCATAAAAAGCAGCAGAGAAAAGATGCTGCCAAGACTTTGATCAATATGGTTTACGAGGAAATTGCCCTGCCCATGGCGGCTCTCGATAATGCCCATATTTTCCAGACTGCGGAGTGCCTCTCGAATAGAATTTCTGCTCAGTCCCAGCGTCGCCATCAGCTGCCGTTCCGATGGCAGCTTTCCGCCAAAGGTGATTTCTCCTTTTTGAACCAGCAGCTTGATGTGTTCGATGACCAGTGTATAAACTTTTGTTTGATTCATTTGCGGCATCCTCCGTAAAACTTCTATTGGATTAAAATAACGTGATCACAACAGATTTGCAAAGACTGATGCGCCAAGAACGGTCAGCAATCCCGCAACCGCGATCGCAAGACTGCTCATAGCGCCTTCGACCGCGCCGAGCTCCATTGCCTTTGCGGTGCCGATGGCATGGGAGGCAGTGCCGAGCGCCAGCCCTTTGGCGATTGGTTCCTCAATTCGAAAGAGCTTGCAGACAAATTCTGCGATGACATTTCCGAGAATCCCTGTGACAATGATGACAGCAACAGTAATTGTCGCGATACCGCCGAGCTCCTCAGAGATGCCCATGCCGATTGCGGTGGTGATGGACTTTGGCAGCAGCGTCACATACTGTTCATGACTGAGCGCAAACAGCTTCGAGAGGAGCAGGACACTGACAAGGCTTGCAAGCACGCCCGCAGTGATGCCGCCAGCGACAGCTTTCAGATGTTTCCTGAGCAGATCGAGCTGCTGATAGAGGGGCACAGCGAGACAGACTGTAGCCGGAGTCAGAAGGTAGCTGATATACTTTGCACCTTCATTGTATTGTTGATAGTCCACCTTTAGCAGCAGCAGTACAGCCATGACACAGATCGTGGCGATCAACAGCGGATTTAAGATTGCCCGTTGAAATTTTTTTCGGATCAGCAAGCCGGCCTCATATGCGGCAAGACTGATCATTGCACCGAAAAATACGGATTCCGTCAGATATGCGTTCATTTATTTGGTTGCTCCTTTCTGCTTTTTTTGCGCTGCGTCCGCCGAATCATACACTGTGTGACCTGACCGGTCACGCCCATGACAATTATGGTAGTCAGAATCGTAATCAGTACAACAGGGATAAAGATGGGCTGTAGCGCACTCCATGAATCCAGCAGCCCCACCGCGGCGGGAATAAACATGACGGGCATGATTTCTATTAAGAAGTCAGCCGCCGCTTTGACCTGCTCTAAGTGAAGAATGCCAAAGCAAAGTGCCAGCAGCATCAGGACTAATCCATAGACGCTCGCCGGAATCGGAAGCGGTATGACAAGATGCAGCAGCTCGCCGAGAAACGAGACAAAGAGGATTATGGTGAATTGTTTTAAATACTTCATAGCGTTCATCTCCTAACTGGTAGTACCAGTTTATCATAATGCATACAGATTGTGCTGTCAATAGCAGTGTGAATAAAATGATTCGAGATTATTCAAAGCCAATCTGTATTTTCAAATTCTGTAAAATTTGCTATACTGATATCAACCACTATTTTCCAAAAACAAGGAGAGAACGCGATGGCAAAATATATCATGGCATTAGATGCCGGAACGACTAGCAACCGATGTATCTTATTTAATGAAAAGGGCGAGATCCGCAGCATGGCACAACGGGAATTTACCCAATATTTTCCCAAGCCTGGCTGGGTGGAACACGATGCGGACGAAATCTGGGCAAGCCAGCTTGGCGTCGCAGTTGAGGCGATGAATATGATTGGCGCTTCCGCGAAAGATATCGCAGCGATCGGCATCACAAACCAGCGGGAGACAGCGATTGTGTGGGACAGGCACACAGGCGTCCCTGTATATCACGCGATTGTGTGGCAGTGCCGCCGCACCGCGGAGGCGTGCGATGCATTGAAGGAAAGGGGACTCACAGAAAAGTATAAAAAAAAGACAGGGCTTATCATTGACGCTTACTTCTCAGCGACAAAGATTAAGTGGATACTCGACCATGTGCCCGGTGCGCGGCAGCGTGCCGAAAACGGGGATTTGTTGTTTGGTACGGTTGAGACATGGCTGATCTGGAAGCTCACAAAAGGCGCTGTCCATGTCACAGATTACTCGAACGCTTCCCGCACAATGCTTTTTAATATCAATACGCTCAGATGGGACGACGAGATTTTAGACGAACTACAGATTCCAAAGAGTATGCTTCCCGAAGTAAAGCCGTCAAGCTGTGTGTACGGGGAGGCGGACTCGTCCTTTCTCGGCGGTCCAATCCCGATCGCAGGTGCGGCGGGAGACCAGCAGGCGGCATTGTTTGGGCAGACTTGTTTTCATGCAGGGGAAGCGAAGAACACTTATGGGACGGGCTGTTTTCTGCTCATGAATACAGGGGAAAAGCCAGTATTTTCAGACAATGGGCTGGTGACAACGATTGCGTGGGGGCTTGACGGGACAGTCAATTATGCGCTGGAGGGCTCGATCTTTGTGGCGGGCGCCGCAATCCAGTGGCTGCGCGACGAGCTGAGGATTATTGACTCCTCAGAGGATTCAGAATATATGGCAAGAAAGGTGCCAGACACAAACGGCTGCTATGTCGTGCCCGCATTTACGGGACTCGGCGCACCGTACTGGGACCAGTATGCGAGAGGAACCATTGTCGGCATCACGCGCGGCGTAAACAAATGTCACGTTATCCGCGCCACGCTCGACTCCATCGCGTATCAGGTTCATGATGTGCTCTCCGCGATGGAGGCAGACGCAAAACTTGCGATTTCTTCCCTCAAGGTGGACGGCGGCGCGAGTGCGAATGATTTTCTAATGCAGACGCAGGCCGATATCGTCAATGTTCCTGTAATCCGTCCCAAATGTGTGGAGACTACAGCGCTGGGGGCAGCATATCTGGCAGGGCTTGCGGTCGGATACTGGACAGACAGGGAAGATGTCAGGAAAAACTGGGCAAGTGACTGTGTCTTTGAACCTTCCATTGACAGCAATGAGCGCGAAGCCCGCATGAAGGGCTGGAAGAAGGCAGTCAAGTATGCATATGGTTGGGCAAAAATAGAGTAGGGGACAACATTCCCCTACTCTAATCATAAGTTTATTCATTGGGTCTAATCATCGAGTCCATTATCCGAGCATCATTCTTACCTGTCCGTCTGCATTGTTGATCATCTTGCGCTGCATCATGATACTATATGTATTGAGTACCTGTTGTTTTTTGAGGTCCATAGCGCCCTGTGCATAATCGGTGTCTTCAATACGGCTCTGCGCAGCAGTCAGATTGTAGGCTGCATAGGTGTTGTAAGCGATGTTGTGGTCAAGCCCGTTGTAAGCTGCACCGAGGTAGCTGCGCTTTGCGCTGACCTTTTCTAGTGCCTTGTCAATCGCAGATACATCGAAGTTGTTAGAGGTCACATCAAAATCTGCGATGCCGAGTCCCTCGAGAGAAAACTGAGGCATATCAATATTCATGCCGCCGCCGTCTGCATTGGAAGCTACGTGTGAGCTGCCCATCGAACCATCGAGCACATTCATTTCGTTGAATTTGGTCTGCGAAGTAATGCCGCCGATGGACTCCTTGAGCTGATCGATCTCAGCCTGGATCGCACTTCTGTCCGAGGCGGAGTACAGACCATTGGAAGCCTGTATACCCAGTTCACGGATTCGCTGCAAAGAGTCTGTCACAGATCCGATTGCGCCGTCTGCGACATTGAGCATATTCTGCGAAGTTTTTGAATTACTGATTCCGACATTCGTGCCGCCGACACGGGTTTTGAGCTTATTGGCAATCGCAAGTCCTGTCGCATTATCTGATGCAGTGTTGATGCGCTTTCCACTGGCGAGAGAACGGTAAGTCCGGTACATATCCCGGTTTTGTTTCGACAAATAAGATATAGAAGAAATTCCCATAATACTAATCCTCCTTTCCTGTCATTTATCCTACTATCGCACTCTTATCATAACATATTGCCATAAGGACTGCAACGGTTTCATAGGATTATTTTGTCAACATTTTCCACATAAAACTATGCATTTATCTTAGTTTGGGGTATAATAAAACTATCAAAAACAGGAGGGAATAAAGCGTATGGGATTTTTAACAGGAAAGACAGCCATTATCACAGGTGCGGGCAGAGCAGTGCTGAGCGACGGCAGATGCGGCTCGATTGGATACGGCATCGCCACGGCTTATGCCAAGGAAGGGGCAAATCTGGTCATCACCGGACGCAATGTCAAGAAGCTTGAAGATGCCAAGGAGGAGCTTGAGCGGCTCTACAACATCAAGGTGCTGACGGTTCAGGCAGATGTCAATGCCGGGGCGGACAACGAGGCAGTGGTAAACAACGTGGTACAGCAGACAATCGATACCTTTGGCAGCATTGACGTGCTGATCAACAACGCGCAGGCGTCCGCCTCCGGCGTGCCGCTTGCAGAGCACACCACAGACCAGTTTGATTTGGCGCTGTACTCAGGATTGTATGCAGCATTTTATTATATGAAGGCATGTTATCCGCATCTTGCCAAGTCAAAGGGCGCGGTCATCAACTTTGCCTCCGGCGCCGGACTGTTTGGCAATTTTGGCCAGTGCGCTTACGCTGCGGCAAAGGAGGGCATTCGCGGGCTGACGCGCGTGGCTGCTACAGAGTGGGCAAAGGACGGCATCAATGTCAACATCGTCTGTCCGCTGGCGTGGACCGCACAGCTTGAACAGTTTGAGAAGGCATATCCCGAAGCCTTCAAGGAAAATGTCAAGATGCCGCCGGCAGGTCATTTCGGCGATGCAGAGGCTGAGATTGGCCGTGTATGCGTACAGCTTGCATCACCGGATTTCAAGTACATGACAGGAGAGACCCTGACACTTGAGGGCGGAATGGGGCTGAGACCGTAAAGGAAGAGCAGCGAAATCAGAGCTTCCCGTTCATCACAAAATCCAAAGGACTGTTCGGATAAAAATGGTAGAGTAAAAAAGATAGAATAAAAAGGATAGAATAAAAAGGGGAAGTAAGATGAGGGTCAAACATGCATTAGGATATCAGAATTATGAGAAAATGATGGACAATCACATCTTCTATGTTGACAAGACAGATTTCCTCCGGGAGTGGTGGGACAACGCAGATGAAGTCACGCTGATTACACGCCCGCGCAGGTTTGGCAAAACGCTGAATATGAGTACGGTCGAGTGCTTTTTCTCCAATCAGTATAAGGAGAAAAGCTATTTGTTCGAGGGAAAGAAGGTTTGGGAATACGAGGAAATGCGCAGGCTGCACGGGGAGTTCCCAGTGATTTTTATGAGTTTTGCAGGGGCGAAATCGGGGTATGCCAAAGCGACAGATGAAAACGCAAAGCTTGACAGCATAAACGCCATGAAAACAGCGGTGAAGCAAATAATAACGGATTTGTACGCGAAATATAAGGAGATTGTAAAATCGGAAATATTTGACGACAATGACAGAGCGTACTTTGCATCAATAAGGGATGATATGGATGACAAGCTTGCACAGACGGCAGTGCGGCGCCTTTGTTATTATCTTGAAAAATATTATAAGAAGAAGGTGCTTGTCCTTCTGGACGAGTATGACACGCCCATGCAGGAGGCATGGGTTTATGGTTACTGGAATAAGGCGGTGGCATTTTTCAGAAGTTTTTTTGTGAATACCTTTAAGGACAACAAAAGCATGGAACGAGGGCTGATTACAGGCATTACAAGAATCTCGAAGGAGTCGATTTTTTCCGAGTTGAACCACCTCAAGGTAGTGACGACGACTTCCAATAAGTATGCATTGTCTTTTGGCTTCACTGAGCAGGAGGTATTTGATGCGCTTGACGACGCAGGGTTTGGCAGTGAGAAGGAAATGGTAAAAAAGTGGTATGACGGCTTTACATTTGGCAGGTATACGGATATTTACAATCCATGGTCCATTGCCGCATTTATGGAAAATGATGCGAAATACGAAGCCTACTGGGCAAACACGAGTGCGAACGGCCTTGTGAACTCACTGATTCAGCGCGGAAGCAAGGCGGTTAAGCGGACAGTGGAAGACCTGCTTGCAGGAAAGAGTTTTCAGGCGCAGATTGACGAGCAGATCGTGTTCAACCAGC
>CAJUII010000044.1:0-6528 GCA_910586405.1 uncultured Lachnospiraceae bacterium | reverse complement strand
GCGCGGCTTCGCGCCGGAGCGCATACGCAAATACGGTTTTGCGTTTCAGGGGAAGAAATGTTTGATTGGATAAAGCAGCGACTGGCATCATGAATAGTGGAGATTTCTGACATTAGAGGGAAGCATTGGTCGGAAAACACAGTTTAGTTATTGTAATATTGTGCCTGTGCATTGAATAATTCTGCATAAATGCCACCAGTCTTTTTGACAAGTTCTTCATGTGTCCCATATTCTTTGACACAGCCTTCTGAGAATACAGCTATGCGGTCACAGAATTTACAGCTTGATAGGCGGTGTGAGATATAGACAGCAGTTTTATTTCCTATAAGTGTATTAAAATGCCGGTAAATATCATACTCAGCAAAGGGATCAAGGGCGGCTGTCGGTTCATCGAGGATGACTACAGGCGCCCTTTTAAATAAGGCTCTTGCAATGGCGATTTTTTGCTGTTCACCGCCTGAAGGTTCAAGGCCATGCTCATCAAAAAATTTGAAAAGAATAGTGTCGGCATTTTGTTTCAACCCAATCTGTGCAAGAAGGGCAAGAAAATTCTGTTCAGTACAGTCATGGTCAAGGACAATATTTTCTCGTAGAGAGAACCCAAAGAGCTTGAAGTCTTGGAAAACGGGAGAGAAGAGTGAGATGTATTCATTATAGTCGTATTCGCGGATATCCACATTATCGAGCAGGATTTCGCCGTCTGTTGTATCATAGAGACGACATAAAAGTTTGATGAATGTGGTCTTGCCAGCGCCGTTTAAACCGACAATGGACAGATGTTCACCGGGGTGCAGCGTAAGATTTACATGGTCAAGTACCTTTTTGTCAGAGTTTGGATAGATAAACGACACATTCCTGAACTCAATTGTGTGCGGTTGATCCAATACAGGGCGTGTTCCTTTTTTGATCGCAGGCGGATAATGCATAAATTTCACGTAATCATAGGCATAGCCAGTACGTTTCACCAATTCCTGTATATTGGTGATCAGTCCTTGCATGGCATTATGGAATGTGGAACTTACGCTTAACATTTGCGAAAAGACACCAATCGTTATTTTCCCAGAAATGACAAGGATACCCAGATACATATATGTGCAAAAATGTTTAGCTGCGTCGCAAAAGGTTTTGAGAAGGTCGAGAGGAATCTCTCTGTTAACCATCCATTTCCACTGATTCAGACATTCGTCGCTGTATGCATTCCATTTTGTTATCATCATATCTTTTGCATCATAGAGACGAATATCCTTGCCGTAACGAAAATCCACCAGCTCCCACGAGAGATAGCCAAAGACGCGGTTTAATCTGGAAAGTTTTCGAAAGGAGGCAATCTCAATCCTATTTTTGTGGTTGTTAAGGCTGCTGCTGAACACGATAATAACAATAGAAACCACAAATAATACAGGCGCATGGAGAAGTAATAATGCGACGACGCCTGTAATTTTTAGTACATTTTGGATAATGGAAAAGACTTGTAAAGAGATACCATAGACACCGCCAGAGTACCAGCTCATACCAGTGCGCGCCGCTTCTAGCTGATCTAGTGCTTTCTTGTCCTCTGTAAGTTGAAAATCCATTTCCATAACGCGTGTGCTGATTTCCTCAGTAAAGTAGTTTTCCATCTTTAGATTATATTTTTCCATAATAGAACTTGTTAAGGATATTGCTATTGATAGTGTGGTGGTGCCAAGTACAAGAACAGCTGCGTATGCAAGAAGTGTTTCAAACGATCTGCCGCCGAGCAGTTCATCCAGTATTATGGGTGTTATCATGATGGATATAAAGGGCTGGATGGCACATAATATTATGTTAATAACACTGCAAAGAAAAAAACCTTTGTAATGACAAAATACAATCGGTATGAAGTATGCCAGTGTTTCGCGGACAGCAGAAAAATGTGTGTTATTCTTCATTTGTAGTATGTTCCTCCTCTTGGTAATATTGCGCCTGTATATGAAACAGCTCTGCATAGGAGCCGCCAGATACCAGCAGTGCATCGTGCGTGCCATACTCAATCATCTCTCCGTCTCTGAACATGGCGACGTGATCGCAGAAACGTGTGGAGGACAGACGGTGAGAGATGTAGACCACAGATCTGGAACCAATCAGTTCATTAAATTGCCTGTATAGCTGGTATTCAGCTAGTGGATCCAGCGCGGCGGTTGGTTCGTCAAGAACAATAACAGGTGCATCTTTATAGAGTGCTCTTGCCAGTGCGAGTTTTTGACGCTCGCCGCCAGAGAGGTCGATGCCGTCGTCATAGAAAATTTTCAGGAGTTGTGTGTCAATCCCTTTTGTCAGACGTTCCAGTTTTGAGGTCATGCCTGCCTGAGCGAGACAGGCATAAGAACGTGTCCTGTTTGTATTGTCAGGGCATTTCATGGAGACATTCTCTGCCATGGGAAAGGCAAAGATTTCTACATTCTGAAAGACGGGGGCAAATAGCTGGTAATATTCTGCGCGTCGAAATTTGCGGATATCAATACCATTTAACAATATAACGCCCTCTGTAGCATCATACAACCGCAACAGGAGTTTAATGAAGGTGGTCTTACCTGCACCATTTAGTCCGACGACGGCAAGTTTGCTTCCGGCTTCCAGTGTGAGGTTCAGATGTCGAAGTGCATATTGTTCAGTGCCTTCGTAACGGTAAGAAACATCTCGAAATTCAAAGACAAAAGAGTCCATATCTGAAATTTCAATGCAGTTTGCGTCATCCTCCGTGGCAAGCGACATGAAAGAGCGAAAATCATCTACCTGCATGGAGCGTTCTTTGTAAGTGCCAAACAGGTTGATAAATGCTGACAGGGCGGACGAAAAGGTTGTGGCAAGTCCTAGAAACAGGGTAAAGTTGCCAATAGACAGATCACAGCCGAGGACATTGTAGATCAAGATACCATAGATGCATGCTTGTGAAAGCAGAGAAATACCATGCGAAAATAGTGTGTTTGTAAACCATAGTTTTCTGCTATAGATCATGCGTTCCTGTTTTTCCATCAGGATGTCGTGATGCTTGCCAGAGAGCCAATCTTTCATGTGAAACAGGCGAATGTCCTTTGCGGCGTCAAAGTCCTGTGTCAGACGGGTCAGATAGTCAATTTTGCGCCATGTGGGAGCGAGTTTGTCCCAAACCAGTTTTTTGTCTTTTTTGACCGTATATCGGAAAAATAAAAAGCGCACAAAGGAGAGGACAGAAAGAAGTAGAATTAGATGCCAGTCAAGCACAGCCACTGCCACAATGGCAGCAAGCATGATCAAAAGCTGTAAGCTTACATCATAGATAGAGTGCATCAATCCCTCAATTCCGTCATGGTTGCTGCCGGTTGCGTGCATTGCTTTTTGGTGCATGTCAAGAATTTTTGGCTGTTCTAACATCTGGTAGTTCATCGAAAGTGCTTTTTCTACACGTTCTGAGATGATTTTAAAACGTACATAGATGAATTTGTACCACATACGGGAATTGGTTTGGACAATACCGATCGTACAGACAAGTTCCAACATAGTTGTTATGATAGTCAGCCAGAGAAGTGGTGTGATGTCTTTGTCTGGTGTGGCTGCCTGCATCTGCATGATGTCGATCACAAATTTTCTGATAAAGCTGCTCAGATACTGCACAATTGTATTACCAATAACAGCGAAGGTCATAATCGCTGGCAGTGATGGGCAGTATTGCCTGATTTTTCTGAGGATGTAAAAAGAATTGCTTACAATTCCATATTCTGTGTGCAAAAGATTGTTCGCTAACAAAACAGTACCTCCTAGAAAGTGATAGTATATATTTTAATACAGATTTTGATAAAAAACTATAGAAACTTGCAGTATTGTCGAAATAAGACACAATAAGTCATAAAATGTTGTGCTTGTACTCCGTTTTGCAGTATACTAAAATAAATACAAAATGGATGGTGACAAAATGAGAATCGTACTCTGTGATGACGACAAGGCATTTGTACAGCAGCTTTGTAAAGTGCTGCAAGAGTATTTTCAGGAAATCCGTACCAAATGCCCGGAAATCGCATATTTTTACAGTGGGGAGACGTTGCTTGCGGATACGGGCGCAAAGGATATCGTGTTTCTGGATATTGAGATGAACGGAATTGACGGCATCTGCGTTGGTAGTGTGCTGAAAAAAGAAAATCCCGAAAGTATTATTTTTATTATTACCTCCTATGCAGAATATCTCGATGAGGCGATGCGCTTCCATGTATTCCGCTATCTGTCAAAGCCACTGGACAAACAACGGTTGTTTCGAAATCTAAAGGATGCAATCAGTATTTATATGGCATCGACCGTGAAAATCGCTATAGAGACCAAAGAAGGTATTCATGCTGTTTTGGCATCCAAGGTTATATTAGTAGAGGCACAGGGAAGAAAAGTGATGATTCACACAGTCGGTCAGGACTATCAGTCTGTACAGAATATTCGTTATTGGGCGGAGACATTGTGTGAAAAATGTTTTTATCAGACACATCGTAGTTTTATTGTGAATATGGAGTATGTGGATGATTTTGACCGCACTGTCATCAGCCTGTGCCAAAACCGCTTGCAGGCATATCTGACACGCAGAAAATACAATGATTTTAAAGCGGCATATCTGTTATATCTGGAGAGTATGAGAAAATGATAAGAGAGATGATTCATGTATACAATATTGCTTGTTTTATGATCTATGCGGCGAAAGGGGTATTTTTCTGGAAATACTGCGATACTGTATTTCAAAGCAGAGACAGGAAATATGAGTTTACAGTCACAGAAATACTTTATCTTGTGATGTCAGGTATGGTGGCGTCCGTACCTCTTGAGCAATATATCCTTTATTTTGCAGTGATAAACTTTTTCTGCATCTATTTGCTTTATGGAGTGAAACTGCATACAGCGGCATTTCATGCTTTGCTGACTGCGACAGCGCTCATGCTAGGTGAATTTCTTGTTTTCTTTTCTTCCATGCAGTTTGTGCCGGAACAGATTCAGGCAGAGCCGCTTTATCAGTTTCTTGTCAATGATATGCTGACACAGGTGCTGTATCTGATTTTTTTGTATATTCTTATGCTCTTTTGGCGCAAGCGGTCTGAGATGTCTTTATTCATGTTATTGGTTCCCTTATTTTCAGTTTCAATGATACCTGCTTTTGTCTACGTGCTGGTCTGGGCGGCGCCTAAGCCGACTTTTGGGCTGGTAGTATCGCTTTGTATGGTATTTCTGACAGCATTGAATCTGATCGTGTTAGGAGTCTGCAATTATATTCTCAAAAAGAATACAGCGTTTGCCGCTTTGCAGATGCAGGTGCAAAAGGAACAGGATTTGACAGCGTACTATAAAATGTTTCTCGAACAGAATGAGAACCAGCGTATTCTCATTCATGATATGAAAAAGCATTTGCAGTCGATACAGATGCTGTATGAACAGGGAAGCTCCGCCAAAATGATTGACTATATCAGTGAGCTTGCACAGTCTCCCGCGTTGGCGGACAGTGTGCGCGTCAGTGACAACACGCTTCTGAACGCGATTGTAAACCGCTATCGAAAATCGTGTATAGAGAATAACATTGCATTTCATACGGATATTCGAAAAGAGACTGTTGATTTTCTGTCAGAGCAGGACCTGACAGCATTGTTTGGAAACCTGCTTGACAATGCGCTCGAGGCGGCGTTGATGGCGCAGAAGGCATCCATACAGCAGACAACTAGGCAGAACGGACTGTTTATAGAGTTGAATGTTGAGCAGAGGAATGGTGGTGCCTCTACGATGATCACAATGGTTAATTCTTGCACGGAAAAGCCCGCTTTGGCAGAGAATGGGCAGTTGCGCTCTGCAAAGAGGGACGGACAGCAGCACGGGATTGGAATGAGAAGCGTCGAGCGAGTGGTTCATGCATATAAGGGGAAGATGCAGACTTCCTATGATGAGCAGAGAGAAACGTTTCTTACAGTTATAATGTTGAGGTATGACCATACAGATTCAGTCTTTAACCAAAAATGTTAAAAAAATGTCGTTTCATGCATAATGTATTGAAATTTGGAAAGGGTTTTTATAATATAAAAACAATAGGAACGGTTTTTGCTATGAATATCATACAGGAAGGGGAAGATACAAATGAAGCCATATTTCAGTTGATTTTGGTACAAGCAAAATGTTTATTGTTCCTAAATCAATTGGCGTGTAAAATATATTGTTGGTAATAATTTAACTTGTTGTGCTTGTTACATTCCAAAATTTTAATTAGTATATTATGTTTTCGTCACATCAAGATACTAAATATTGAATTTATGGTTATTATTTTGTCCTGTTATCCAGCAGTTTGGAAAAGAGCTGTCATTACATTATGACTCAGGCAAGATGTAATTTGTAATATAGTGCATTATTACTATATTAATTCAACATGTGGTTTTTAAACATAAAACTTTACAATATACTAATTGTAACAATATAATTAATAGCACAACGAGTAAATTTAATATTATTATAAATTTAATAAAGGAGGAAAAAAGCTATGTATGACAATCAGTTCATGGTTACTGTAGATAATCAAAT
>CAJUII010000043.1 GCA_910586405.1 uncultured Lachnospiraceae bacterium | reverse complement strand
TGCCAGAATATCATACAGATACTTCCTGCCATCATTCGCATGACGGACAAGCATATTTGCTGAATAGATATTATGTCTTGCTACTTTCCCTGTTTTGTCATCATATACAGGCAATGTAAATCTGATGTTGTAGCGATACCATCCATGTACCGCATCTGTTTTGTGCTTTTCTTTTCGGTTTGTTTCGTGTTTTGGATTGGTAGCCATTTTTATGAGTTCTGGAATAGCCTGTGCAGCATTTGCTTTAGCCTTTGCCACTGCGCCTTTTAAGGCGATACGGCTTTCTGAACTTGCATATTCATCGGGAAAATCTGTCGAAAATATATTTTTTCAGAGGTTTCTTCAATTTCGTAAAAATCCCCGATATACGCTTTCAGATATTCTTCGACAGATGTCCAGTCATCCCTCACTTTTGCATTAAACCGGATATCGTTAATTAAGACTAGCTTTTTACCGTCCGCATCGGCTATGATATTTACATTTCTGTTTTCAATCATTGCTTTTGTACTCCTTTTTCTTTTCTCTTGAATTGTAGACATTAAACTGAGTTTTTCACTTCTAGTTGCAAAACTCAGTGCTCCCTCAGCTTGTCAAAAAGGAAGAATAAGCATAGAAAATCTGCTCCAATCCATCAATCTTGTCACATTATGTGATGTAATATTTTCTATTATTATAAATGGTTACTTGTTATCAATCAAGCTGTTTGCCCTTTTCAATTGGAACACATCTATATCAAGAAAAAATTATCACGTTATCCTTATGAATTATCCGGCGGACAGCAGCAGCGCGCAGTCATATGCAGGGCACTGATGAACGATCCAGAGGTGATTCTGGCTGATGAACCAACAGGGAATCTCGATGACTCATCAGCTAGGATTGTTATGGAGTTGTTGATGAATATAAAAGATCAATTTAAGAAAACTTTGATTATTGTAACACATGATCATATGGTTGCAAGTTGGTGTGACCGCATGATTAAAATTGAATTGGGAAGGATACTGAATTAATAGTAAAAAGAGGAACAGGCACACAAGCGCCGATTCCTCTTTAAACCTCTAATTAATGCTGCTTTTTCTTAACCAAAATATCTCTTCAACAAGCCCTCAAACGCCTTGCCGTGTCTGGCCTCGTCTCTTGCCATCTCATGAACGGTATCATGGATTGCATCCAGATTTGCAGCCTTTGCTCTTTTGGCAAGATCAAACTTACCAGCAGTAGCGCCGTTCTCTGCCTCCACGCGCATCTCAAGATTTTTCTTTGTAGAGTCTGTCACAACTTCGCCTAACAGCTCTGCAAATTTTGCAGCGTGCTCAGCCTCTTCCCATGCAGCCTTCTCCCAGTAGAGACCGATCTCAGGATAACCTTCTCTGTGAGCCACTCTCGCCATAGCAAGATACATACCAACCTCGGTGCACTCGCCGTTAAAGTTTGCTCTCAAATCAGCCATGATATCCTCGCTTGAGCCCTGTGCCACGCCAACTACATGCTCCGCAGCCCAAGTTCTGTCGCCAGCCTGTACTGAGAACTTCTCAGCAGGTGCATTACACTGCGGGCATTTTTCTGGTGCGCTGTCTCCCTCGTAAACATAGCCACATACATTACATACAAATTTCATTTTAAAAATCCTCCTTTATATTATCACTCAGAAAAACAGTTGCAAATTAGATTGCCTGTCCTTCACATAGCCGTATTATGTTTGCCCTGATTCCCTGTCAAGGCAGTTTTTGCAGATACCGCAGAAGTATAGGCGGTGTTCCTGTATCATTCCGTCAAAGCCCTCGGAAGCCTCCGCATTGATAGCGGCAAAATCAGAGTGCTCTATAGGCAGATCAATGACCGCATAGCAGCATTTACATACAAAATGATAGTGTGGGCTGGTATTGTAATCAAAATGGTCAATACCCAACACTCCAAAGCTGTGCTTGGCGATCATGCCAGCCTCTGCCAGTTGGTTAAGGTTCCGATACACAGTGCCAAGACTGATATTGGGAAAAGCCTCCTTCACACTGGAATAGACGGTCTCCGCAGTTGGGTGATCTTTGCGGGATTGTAGGAAGGAGAGAATTGCAGCACGCTGACGGCTGTATTTCATAGTCATAGTGCTCCCTGCCTTTCTAGGTCCAACATTGAATGAACTTAATTTCTTCTCATCACTAAATCAGTAATGATTACTGTTATTATATTTATTTCTTCTCAGAATGTCAATAGAAAAATGAAAAAAATTTTCTGATTAAAAAAAAATTAAGAAATATCAAAAGTACTATATTTTAAAATCTTATATGCTATACTAAACCTATATTTATTATTTTTCGGGCAGGCGCCGGAATGGAGACGATATTATATTATGAAAAGCAGGTCACACATCAAACTTAAGACAAAAATGATGATACTTTTTCTTGCGATCATACTGGTTCCAATGATGTGCGTAGTCATGGCATTTCTCGGCTATGGGTATTCTGTCAATATTGATATGCTTCAGGAATTGAGCAAGAAGGATCTCATGGTCGGGGCGATGGTCAGCAGGAGCCTATTAAAAAATATGCTGATCGCGATGGTTATCATTCTGATCGTCACGAGTGCGATGATCACCGCATGGCTCAACAAGGACGTGTACAGACCGCTCAAAGAGCTGAGTGTGGCAATGCAGCATATCTCGATGGGGGATTTTGATTATCATATGAACGGCGGGCGTGAGGATGAGATCGGACTTCTCTTTGTCAACTATGAGCAGATGCGTCTCCAGTTAAAGGAAAGTGAGGAGGAGAAAGCCCAGAATGAGAAGAAGTCCAAGGAGCTTGTGAGCAATATTTCACATGATCTTAAGACCCCGATCACGTCAATCAAAGGTTATGTGGAGGGCATCATGGACGGTGTTGCAGACACACCGGAAAAGATGGATAAGTATATCAAGACAATCTACAACAAGGCAAACGATATGGACCGGCTCATCAATGAGCTGACGACGTATTCCGGGATTGACTCCAACAAAATACCATACCATTTCCATATTTTAAATGTCTCTGATTATTTCACGGACTGTGTTGAGGAGGTGGGACTCGACCTTGAATCGAAAAATATACATCTTGATTTCACGAATCTCGTTCCGGCGGACACCTGCGTCGTGGCGGACCCGGAGCAGCTCAAGAAGGTCATCAACAACATTATCAGCAACAGCGTCAAGTACATGGGGCATCCTGACGGCGTTATTGATATCCGGCTTTTGGATGAAGGGGAGTCCGTCAAGATTGAGATTGAGGATGATGGAAAGGGCATTGCGTCGAAGGATATCGGCAGTATCTTTGAGCGGTTCTACAGGACGGATTCCTCCAGAAATTCGTTGCAGGGCGGCAGCGGTATCGGGCTGAGCATTGTGAAGAAGATTATTGAGGATCATGGCGGATACGTGTGGGCGACCAGTAAGGAGGGCGAGGGAACCTGTATGCATTTTGTGTTGCGAAAGTACACAGAGCAGACGGATGAAGTTGTGGTTTAATATTCTATTATAATAGGAAAGGAAAGTGTGTATGAGCAGAATTTTAATTGTGGAAGATGAGGAGGCTATCGCTGAGCTTGAGAAGGATTATCTGGAGTTGAATGATTTCGAGGTAAAGATTGAGAATAGCGGTGACACAGGTCTTGCGACAGCGCTGGCGGAGGACTTTGACCTGATTATCCTGGATTTGATGCTTCCGGGGATTGATGGATTTGAGATTTGCAAACGAATCCGTGAGGACAAGGACGTGCCGATCTTGATGGTGTCCGCCAAGAAGGACGATATCGACAAGATTCGCGGACTTGGACTGGGAGCGGACGATTATCTGACAAAGCCGTTTAGTCCCAGTGAGCTGGTGGCGCGCGTGAAGGCGCACATGGCACGCTACAATCGTCTGGTGGGCAGCCACACGAAGGAGAATGATGTGGTGGAGATCCGCGGAATCCGTATCGATAAGACGGCAAGGCGTGTGTTTGTGGACGGCGAGGAGCGCAATTTCACGACGAAGGAGTTTGATCTTTTGACCTTCCTTGCAGAAAATCCAAACCATGTTTTCACAAAAGAGGAAATATTCAGGGAAATATGGGACATGGATTCCATCGGGGATATCGCTACCGTGACAGTGCACATCAAGAAAATCCGTGAAAAAATTGAGACAGACACCTCGAAGCCGCAGTACATTGAGACAATCTGGGGCGTAGGTTATCGATTTAAATTATAAGTATGGTAAAATTTTCATTCGAATAGGAATGTCAAAGATGGACAAAATGATAGTGTATGAGGACAATGCACTGCTGGTCGTGCACAAGCCTGTCGGGATTGCGACCGAGACGGCAAGGATTGGCCAGGCAGACCTTGTCTCAGAGTTAAAAAATTACCGAAAGCAAAAGGGCGAAGATGCCTATATCGGTGTGGTACACAGGCTAGATCAGCCTGTGGAGGGGCTTTTGGTCTTTGCGAAGGATGCCCGGACCGCACGATTGTTAAGTGACGGACTGCAGAAAGGCCGCCTGACCAAGAGGTATGCAGCGCTCGTGGCGGGAGTTCCCGGCACACAGGAGGGGACACTCTCAGACAGCCTCTTAAAAGATGGGCGGACCAATCTGTCTGCGGTTGTGCCAAGAGGGACAAAGGGTGCAAAGGAGGCAGGGCTTCGCTGGAAGCTTTTGCGGCACAATGGCGAATGTGCGCTGTTGGAAATAGTTCTGGACACAGGCAGACATCATCAGATTCGGGTGCAGATGGCACATGCGGGCTTTCCGCTGCTGGGAGATTTCAAGTATGGTTCAGTATCCTCAAAGGCGCTGTCGGATCAATTGTCTGTCAATAGTGTGGCACTGCTGGCGCATGAGATCAGTCTGATCCATCCAGTCACGGGAGAAAAGATGGAATTTTCATTAAAACTAGATAAATTTAATAAATTTTCTGACAAAAAGAACACAAATTAGGAGTTGACACATTTTTACAGAAAAAGTATAATAAGAGTATAGACAAAGGCCTTGTATTTTGCGGGAACTCGGTTCAAGGGGAATCAATCATACAAAGGAGGCCAGAGATGGATGGAATGCAGAACTGGACAAACTATTTAGAGGTTATGCGCAATCGTCTGCTTCTTGTCCATGACGCTGACAGTCTGATTTCGGTATTGACGGATGTCAGGAACATACCGATCGCGCTGTCAACGGTCGAGGACGTGACAGACGGAACTGGGCTGAATATGTCATTGTCGGTCATTTGCTCTGAGGCGAAGGTCGTAGGCAGAGTCATGTGCCTGGTAAGTGATGATATGTTTACAACAGTTCAGCTTAATCTTGACACTGTAAAGCGGGTAGACTCGAAAATATCAGTGGACGGTAAGGGTGTGGTCATGAAGCTCACAATCAAAAACGGAGCAGAATTTCTGCTGATGTTCCACACAGATTTTGTGGAGGAGGATGACGAACCCTTGTCATGATGGAAATGAAAGGATGCTGTACAATGCAGCATCTTTTTCCGTGCAGCGGTAATCAAACAAAGCGGAATGGTAATCATTGGAGGGAGGCACAAATGGAATATCGCAGGAAGGCAGCGCTGAAGGTAGAATGCATTGCCTCGAAGGAAGACTTTGATTTTTTTGGCATTGCGCTTGAGGATGTGCTGGACAGGACAGAGGCCGGGATGTATTTTTTGAAGAAGGCAAAGGAGCTGTGTGCCATGACACAGAAGGTTGCGTGGACGAATGTGGCATACACACTCAACATTACGATGCTTGCAGACGGTCGCGTATCCTTTGAGTTCAGCGAATGCATTGAGGACTATATCGTCAGTCTCAGACATTCGCTGGTCATGGCGGACGAGGAGACAAGAGGCCCGTTGGAGGAGTTTATACAGGCGCTCGAGGATGCGGACGAGGATGCGGCGAGAAAGCTGGTGGCTCATTTTGAACGGAATATTAAGGATGAGCGAAGCCGATAGGGATTTTTTTGGGTAAATTTTACTAAAATAATTCACATTTTCAAAAACATATGTTAAACTATGAGATAAGAGCGCGCTGAGCGTGTTCAGAAAAAAGTGGAGAAGGTGGAAATGATGACAAAACAGAATAGGATAATGCAATGGATGCTCGCTGTTGTGGTCGGTGTATTTGTGGCTGCATTTTCGCTTGGTGCGCACACGGCACAGGCGGAGGAGACGGCTGTGGAAAATACGGTACAGGAGCAGGCAGCAGCGGACGGCAGCGCTGAGAATGGCGGCGGAGCGATGATTCTTCTGATGGGTGGCATGCTGATTATCATTCTTGCGGTGGTGCTCTCGGTTGTCGGCACATTTGTATCCTCAGCGGCGATTGCAGACGAGCTGTAATCAGCGTCGGCGGTTTATGGCAGGATGCGTTAAATCTGGTGGTAATGCCGCATACAAAGTCCCTACAGGGACAGTGTGCGTCGTTGCCATTTTATTTTTTTGGAAAGGAAATATAGAGTATGGCGAATGACAATAAGAAATTAGTGGAGGCGATTACCTCGATGGAGGAGGATTTCGCGCAGTGGTACACCGATGTGGTGAAAAAGGCAGAACTGTGCGACTATTCGAGTGTGAAGGGCTGTATGATTATCAAGCCTGCGGGGTATGCCATCTGGGAGCAAATCCAGCAGCAGCTCGACGCAGCGTTCAAAAAAACGGGTGTGGAGAATGTATACATGCCAATGTTTATACCAGAGAGTCTCTTAGAGAAGGAAAAGGATCATGTAGAGGGTTTTGCGCCGGAGGTTGCGTGGGTAACACATGGCGGACTAGAGCCCTTGCAGGAACGACTGTGCGTGCGTCCTACGTCGGAGACGCTTTTCTGTGACTTCTACAAAAATGAAATCCAGTCCTACAGAGATCTGCCCAAGGTGTATAACCAGTGGTGTTCTGTGGTCCGCTGGGAAAAGACAACGCGCCCGTTCCTTCGGAGCCGTGAGTTTCTGTGGCAGGAGGGGCATACAGCGCATGCGACCGCGGAGGAGGCGGAGGAGAGAACCATTCAAATGCTGAATGTGTATGCTGATTTTCTGCGCGAGGTGCTTGCAATCCCTGTCGTGAAGGGTCAAAAGACAGACAAAGAGAAATTTGCAGGCGCGGAAGCGACATATACAATAGAAGCGCTGATGCATGACGGCAAGGCACTGCAATCCGGTACAAGCCACAATTTCGGAGATGGTTTTGCCAAAGCGTTTGGCATCCAGTTTACGGATAAAGATAACACACTGAAATACTGCCATCAGACTTCATGGGGGCTGACGACGCGTCTCATTGGTGCGGTCATTATGGTACACGGGGATGATTCTGGTCTGAAGCTTCCGCCAAAGGTGGCGCCGACCCAGATTATGATTATTCCAATCCAGCAAAAGAAGGAGGGTGTGCTCGACAAGGCATACGCACTTCGGGACTGTCTGATTGAAAAAGGCTTCCGCGTGAAAGTGGACGATTCGGACAAGAGTCCGGGCTGGAAGTTCAGCGAGTGCGAGATGCGCGGCGTACCGTTTCGCATTGAGATTGGCCCGAAGGATATCGAGAACAACAAGTGTGTCTTTGTGCGCCGCGACACGCGGGAAAAAATTGACGTGTGCCTGGACGAGGTGGAGACGAAGGCAGCCGTGCTTCTTGATACGATTCAGAACGAGATGTATGAGGCTGCAAAAAGGCACTTGGAATCTCATGTATACAGTGCAGTAACGTGGGATGCGTTCTGTGATACCATCAATACGAAACCAGGATTTGTCAAGGCGATGTGGTGCGGCGACCGCGGCTGTGAGGACAAGATCAAAGAAGAGCTGGCAGCGACGAGCCGCTGTATGCCCTTTGAGCAGGAGACGCTGAGTGATACCTGCGTATGTTGTGGGAAGCCGGCAAAGAAAATGGTTTATTGGGGAAGAGCTTATTAATTTCATATAAATTTATTTAGGAGGAACGTACTATGAATATCTTAGTCATCAACTGTGGGAGCTCATCGCTGAAATATCAGCTCATCAACAGTGACACCGAAGCAGTGCTCGCAAAGGGACTGTGTGAGCGCATTGGCATCGATGGAAGTCTGCTCACACACACACCGGCAGGGAAGGACAAGGTAAAAATCGAGACGCCGATGCCGAATCATACGGTGGCAGTCAAGCTTGTGATCGATGCACTCACAGACGCTGGACACGGTGTTGTCAAGTCGCTCGATGAGATCAATGCAGTCGGACACCGCGTTGTGCACGGAGGGGAGAAGTTTGCATCTTCTGTTGTGATTGATGATGCGGTGCTGGCGGCGATCGAGGAGTGCAATGACCTTGCGCCGCTTCATAATCCGGCGAACCTGATCGGCATTAATTCCTGTCGTGAGATCATGCCCAATGTGCCGATGGTGGCAGTGTTTGACACTGCATTTCATCAGACCATGCCGGAGAAAGCTTATCTATATGGTCTTCCGCATGAATATTATGAGAAATACAAGGTGCGCCGCTATGGATTCCACGGAACAAGTCATGACTATGTGTCTGCAAGGGCAGCAGAGCTTCTTGGCAAGACTAGGGAAGAACTGAAAATCATTGTGTGCCATCTGGGGAACGGCGGTTCTGTATCTGCGGTAGACCATGGAAAATGCGTGGACACATCGATGGGGCTCACGCCGCTTGAGGGTATTATCATGGGGACGCGCTCCGGCAGCATTGACCCGGCAATCTGTGATTTTATCTGTCAGAAAGAGAATCTTACACCGGCAGAGATGAACAATGTGCTGAACAAAAAATCCGGTGTGCTTGGCATGTCGAAGGTGTCCTCGGACTTTAGAGACATCGAGGCGGCAGCAGACCAGGGAAACAGCTTGGCACAGGCGGCATTGGATGCTTTTTATTACAGTGTCGCAAAATATATCGGCGCCTACACGGCGGCAATGAACGGTGTGGACGCGATCGCATTCACTGCGGGCGTGGGTGAGAACAATATTGCCGGCCGCGCGGAGATTGCGAAGTACTTAGGGTATCTCGGAACCCAGATTGACCCGGAGAAGAACCATGTTCGGGGTGAAGACCGCGTGATCTCGACAGCGGACAGCAAGGTTGCACTCCTTTGCGTTCCGACAAATGAGGAGCTTGCCATCGCCAGACAGACCGCTGCACTCTTATAAAATTTTATCATTTATGATCAATAGAAACCTCTTTGGATGACAAGATTCAAAGAGGTTTTGTTGTGGAATCCTCTCTTTGCGATAAAAACAGTACTTTCGTACTATTGTGTAAAGTGGTGTGTTCGTATATGCTGGTAAGGCATATGTCAGCGCACCTGAACACTAAGGCAGCGCTGGCAGAGCGCACAGTTCAGACACACGCTAAAACGAGAGAGAGGAATAGGAGAAATGAAAAAGCTAAAACAATTGCTGGCGTCAGTGCTCATGGTATGTATTGTGCTGAATACGCCTGCGTGGATGGAGACGGCAGATGCGGCAAGGCAGATTCAGCCAAAACGGATGTCGGCTGCTTTTGAGATGAGAGCATATATCGTCGATGAGGAGGATTCACAGGAAGATCTTCCGAATCAGGAGGATGAGGAGAAGGAGCCGGAAAACCATACAGAGAGCACCTCAGAGCAGATGCCGGAGAGGAGCGAGGAGTCCGAACCACAAGCCTCCGACAATATTTCGGAGCAGATGCCGGAGAACAGCCAGGAGCGTGACGCGACAGAGGCTGATGACAATGCTTTTGAACAGACACAGGAGCACGGCGGGGAGTCGGCGCTTGACGCTGATTTGGAAGAGAACACGGCGGCACAGACGGAAGTCACAGCGGAGACGGCTGCACCAGAGGAAGTGCCGGCATGCACAGCGACAGCGGAGACAACAATATCGCAGGAAGTGCCAGAAGGAGGTTTTTGGGGACTTGAGGCACAGATGGAAATACTGGAGGAAAACGCCAATCATAAGGATGCACTTTCTGATCAGGATGAAGAATCAACGGAGGAATTTACGGAATCGTTTACGCTGGAAATGGAGAAGACAGCGGGGATTATACCTGCCGTGACCGACACAGGCGTGCTGGATTACAGGACCTACGTGGATGGGGCAGTGTCTCCTGAACTCTGCGTGACGGTGGAGGAGAGCACACGTATTTTTCCACCGACAGGTCGTATGAATATGGGCGGTGGAAAAAAACTGCCGGCGTCAGTGCTATCTGGCGCGCATTATTATCTAAAGCTGGAAGATACAGATATTGTAGCTCCGCATTTTATGGAAAAGGCATGTGTCTATGACAGATCAAAGGCGTGCTTTAAAGATGCGGTGACACTCGACATCGCAGGTGTGGGAGAGACAGCGTATTCTGTTGAATTGCTGGGGGACTGCGGCATCAAAGTGTATCCTGGTTATGGCACGATCAAAGTACATAACAGCCCGCTGCTTGACAGCGATTTCTATATAGAGGTCTCTGGGGGAAGGTATCCGCGAAAGTACACATACAGCGAGTGGAACTCGTATTTGAGGACGCATGACAATTGGGTTGACGGGACAGTAACGGTGCATCTAAGTGATGCGGGAAAAAAGTACTTTACAGACATCAAGATGGAGCAGACAAACCAGAAGGATAAGAAGCGTTATACATTATGGGCAGAGAATCCGCGCAGGAATGCCAGCACCAAAGACGAGTCAGGCGGGACCAGAGCCTACACGGTCGGCGTTGACATGGATGCGCCAGTGCTGGCAGCTCTTTATTCGGATAGTGACTGCTATGAACCGACAAAGACAGATACGGCACAGTATTTTGCAGAGGATTTTGTGCTAAAAGGCAGCTTTGAGGATTCTGGATGCGGTCTGGACAGGATAGAATACACGACGGATGCCGCGGCGGGGGCAAATGCCAAATGGATTACAGTAGAGAGGGACAAACAGGGCGCCGCGGCGAGTGACTTTCAAATCAGGCTGCCAGATGGGTGCTATGATGCTATTGCAGTGCGTGCGTATGATATGCTTGGAAATGTCAGTGCGGCGGAGGGCTTTGTCAATGAGCAGGGCGCCTATATCAAAGTTGTGGTGGATAGATCAGAGCCTGTGATGAAGCTTAAAGTCACCGCGGACGGAAAGCCTTATTGTGGTGATCATGACAACTGGACAAACAAGAATATTGTGTTTGCCATGACAGCGGATGCTGCGAGCTGCCCCTATGCTGGGATCGGACAGCTCGAGTATAGATATGAGAAGATTGGTCAGCGCGCAAAAGGCTTGGATGCGGCAGATGCATGGACAGCGCTGCCCTGGCAGGACAAACCGGAGGCAGTACTGGAAGTGACAGATGACAGGAATGGATACTATCGTTTTCGGGTGGTTTCGAAGTCTGGTATCGCGTCGAAGGATACTGTACGTGAGCGCGTACTGGTGCAGCATCAAGCGGCGGACATAAAGCCCGTGCAGATCAGCGGTGTCGATGAGACAAAGCGCCGAAATGGGTGGTATAACAAAGAATCTGGTGTGCCCTATATACAATTTGAATATCCTGAATATGACACAGGCGCCGAGTCTGGGGAGTATGATGCGCCGATCACGATGCATTACAGGCTTACGGCGGAGGGCGCGGACCAATCCAAAGCGCCTGCCAGTGTTGAAAAGAGCGTGAGAATGGGTGTGATGGACAGCGCTAAGGAGCTTGCGCTGACAGAGGAGCCGCTCGAGGATTTTGCCATTGGATTTGGCTATCAGGCAGATTCGAGAGAGGCTCAGGACGGGATATATACATTGGAGTATTGGATTACGGACAGCGCGGGCAATGCGTCCGAGAGGCAGATACATAACTACAGGATTGACACACATGCGCCGACGGACATGATGGTGGTTGTGGAGGGCAGCGAATTTCCGGTCGGGCAGGAATCTACAATCGTGTATGAGAAATTTTATCAGAATACGGTGCTGGCCAGCGCCAGTGCACAGTATGGTGTCAGCGGGAAAGGTTCCTTGCAGATTCAGCGGGCAAAGAAGCCGGGCGCGTGGAAGGATTTGGCGGATGGTTTTGATGGGGAAGATGCGGTTGAGATTCCTCCCAACACAAGATGCTTCTTGTATGTGAGGGCACAGGACCAGGCGGGCAATATGTCGGAGGGCTGGACAATGGGCATGGTGGTGGACGATACGGCACCGAATGGGGTGGATCACATGTCACTGATCATGGAACCAGAGGGGACAAATGAACACGGATTTTTTCGTCAGGACGTGGAGATTCATATCCAGGTTCAGGATTTGCCGGAAGATGGGAACTGTGCTGCACTAAAGTCTGTGACAGACTCGATTGGAAAAGACGGAGAGGACACCATCACCGACAATGTGCTGTTTATAGATACCAATGAACTGCCCACAGACGACGAACTTGTTCAGACAACAGCGTTTCAGACCGTACAGGTTGTGAAGGCGCAGGAGAACGAGAGCAATGACGCCTACATAGAGGTCACTGCCGCCGACAGGTCAGGAAATACAAAGACATCCATTCAAATGTTAAAAATTGATATCACAAGACCGATTCTTTCGATTCAGTTTGATAACCATGAGGCTCAAAACGGCAATTTTTATCGGCGTGCAAGAACAGCGACAATTCATGTGACTGAGCGCAACTTTGATCCGTCGGCAGTCGATATAACTGTTCGGAAGAACGGCAAGCCGATTCACTTTGAGATGTCTGACTGGAAGAATGACGGGATAGAACACGATGCAGATATTGTGTTTGAGGAGGATGGCAGCTATACGATTGCGGCGGTCTGCACTGATTTGGCAGGCAATGAATCAGACAAGGTTGAGACAGAGACCTTTACGATTGACTGCACTGCGCCAGTGCTGACAATGGAATTGGAGACAGGGCAGGAGAAAGTGACAAACGAACAGCAGTATTTTAATACAGATATCACTGCGGTCATCACCGTGACAGAACACAATTTTCGCGCGGATGACTTTGTCTTGAATCTTGCGCCTAAGGTGGCTGCTGGCGGATGGACCCATGAGGGAGATGTCCATACGATGCGGATTGTGTTTGATGGGGAGCATACACATCATATTGACTGTATGTACACCGATTTGGCGGGGAATACTGCAAGCCGCGCGGTGCGCGAATTTACAATCGACCATACGGCACCGGTTATCGCGATCGACGGAATTGTGGATGGGTCTGCCAACAAGGGGGCGATTCTGCCTGTTGTGACTGTGCTGGATTCGAATATGGCATCCTCCGATGTGGAAATCGGTGTGTTATCGGGAATGGGAGAAGCTGTAGAAACAGCTATAGAGACGGCGGCAGCCGAGGACGGCAGTAGTGTCGGATACTGTTTCACACTGCGCGATATGACAGATAAGGAGGACAACATCTATTACCTCACCGTCACTGCCTGCGACAAGGCAGGCAATGAGTCAGCGCTTACATATAGATTTTCACTCAACAGGTCGGGGTCGGTTTACGATATGAGACAGCTTGCACACCTAATGGAAGATCAGTATCATACGATAAATAAACTTGACGAACTTCAGATCGTCGAGATGAATGTTGATACTGTCGAGGAGTTTGATCTCTTTATATCGAGGAATGGAGAACTGGGATATCAGGCAGCGTACAGCAAAGAGATCAGTGGTTCGGAACATACAGGATACACTTATGTGTACAAGATTGACAAGGAGAATTTCACGGAGGAGGGCGCTTATCGCCTGAGCCTGTATTCCAAGGACCGGGCAGGCAATGAGGTCAACAATGCGACAAACATCCGCGGGAATGAAATATCTTTTATTGTGGATAACACCGCGCCGAAAGTGATTATAGATGGCGTGGAATCCGGCGGGGTATATGATGTGGAGTCACAGGAGGTTCAGATTGTCGTCACAGATAATTTCAGCCTTGCAGAAGCTGAATTTATGCTGGTCAACAAGGAGAGAGAAATACTTGAACGCTGGGATTACATGGCGCTCGCGGGTGCGGACGGGACACTGAATATCTCGATTCCGCAGTATGACGGAGAAGTGTCACTGTGTTACCGTGTGAAGGATGCCGCAGGAAATGAACGGCAGACGATCTCAGGAGAACAGGCATCATTGGCTGGATTTCTAGTCACTACGGATAAGCTGGTACAGTTGGTGAACAGGCCGGCAAAGACACCTGCTGGGCGCGCAGTGCTCTTTGTGGTGGGGGTGATGGCGCTGATTGGGCTGTTGACCGCGCTGCGGGGAATCCGGCGCAGCGCAAGAGAACACTTATAATTGAAGTGAGCGATGTTTCATGCTATAATAGATGCGGACATAAATAAGGAATAAAAACTAAGGAAAATAAGTATGGAACAGAGTTTAAAGAAATATGTGACAACATGGGGAAATGCAATCTCCATCGCGGACAGGAAGCCGGAGAATTATGCGAAGGATCTGACCCTGCGATACCCCATCCGTCCTATGTTTGACGGGGAGAAAATAAAGATCACACTGGATAATTTCTGCGGTACGGAGCCTGTGACGATCAGCTGTGTATATGTGGCAAAGAGCACAGATTCCGCGAGGGAGATTGCAGTGGAAACCAGCACCGCGGTTACATTTGACAATGGCAGTGAGCAGATTACCATACCAGCGGGAGAAGCTGTGGTGAGCGATGCGGTTGATTTTAAGGTCAGGCGTGGGCAGGACATTAGCATCAGCCTGTATCTGGAGGAGTTTACGCAGATGCGCTCTGCGGTTTTGATCACCGGTCCCTTGTCAAAAGGGTATTATTCCGTGGGAAACTATGCGCAGAGCGGCAGTCTTGCGATGGATGTAACGAGAAATACGAATTGGTTTTATTTTCTGAGCAATGTGGAAATCTATACAGCGTGTGAAAACAGGGCGGTCGTCTGTTATGGCGACTCGATCACCTCCCAGGCGTGGCCGGATTATCTGACACTGCGATTATTTCGGGATGAAATTGAACATACTGCTATAGTGAGGCGGGCGGCGAGCGGTACAAGGATACTGCGCCAGTATGACAATATCACTTACGATTCGTATGGACTGAAAGGTTCTGTCCGCTTTCCGAGGGAGGCGAGGGTCAGCGGTGCGGATACGGTGATCATACAACACGGCATCAATGATATCATTCATCCTGTGGGGGTGGAGGTAAATCCGTTCCGCCCGTGGAGCGATCTGCCAACGGCAGACGAGCTGATACAGGGACTTCGGCAGTATATTGTGCAGGCAAAGGAGTACGGGCTGGATGTGTATATGGGGACGCTGCTTCCGATCTATGGATGGCGTACTTATGAGCCATTTCGTGAGGAACTTCGCTGTGCTGTCAATGAATGGATACGCAGCACTTCCGAGATCAAGGGTTGTATCGACTTTGACAGGGCGCTCTGCGACAGCCTTGATCCGAGAGCGTTTGCGCAGGGATATGACAGCGGGGATCATCTGCACCCGTCAGGGACGGCATATGAGCGGATGGCGGAGGAAGTGCCGCAAAGTCTATTAGATCACAAGGAGAAATGAACATGCCTACATTACTATTTATCAATGCGTGTGTGCGAGGCAGTGATTCAAGGACACTGGCGCTTGCCGAGCATCTGCTTGAATGTATCAGGGAGGCAAACCATCAGGACCTGGCATTTCGTATCGAGGAGATCCGGCTGTCTACAGAAAATCTGCTTCCGCTGAATTATGAACGGCTGCTGCGACGGAACGAGCTTTTGGCAGCAGGACAGCTTGACGACACAATGTTTGACTATGCAAATGCTGTCGCGCAGGCAGATATGCTGGTCATCGCAGCGCCTTATTGGGACATGTCCTTTCCATCTTCCCTCAAAATTTTTTTTGAGGCGGCTAGCGTGGATGGGATTACTTTTACATACGCAGAGGATGGCACGCCGATAGGATTATGTGCCGCTGAGGATATGTACTATGTCACAACGAGCGGCGGTTATATCGGAGACTGTAACTTTGGATTTGAGTATGCCAATGCATTGTGCAGGCTCTATGGTGTGCACAATGCGCATTTTGTCAGCGCGCAGGGACTTGATCTGGATGGTGCGGATGTGAAGGCGATCATGGAAGCTGCGTGCAGCGGGGAGATCCGCAGCTTTTGATAGGTATCTATGATAGAATACAGTGTTTATGCGTACAGGGGAGGTGTTTTGTGGAAACCAAAGAATCTTCAAAGAAAATCAAAGAATCTGAGATCAGTGAAGTGGCATCAAGAATCTGGAATCTGTCAAAAGACAGGCTTCTCATCAATCTGCGCTTTCTGGATGTGGCGCTCGCTAGTCTCAGCTTCCAGCCGCGGCAGCAGAGCAATCAGGTCTGCTGTGATGTCAATGCACCGCAGCGTGCAGTCATCTACTATGACCCTATGGTAGTGGTGCGTCTGTACAAGAAAAATCCTGCCAATGTGACAAGACTGTACCTGCATATATTGCTGCACTGTATCTTTAACCATGCCTACAAATATGACAGCGTGGAGCAGGAACTGTGGGACGTGGCGGTGGATATGGCGGTGGAGAACGCGGCGATTGATCTGAAGCTGTCTGGGTTTGAAACTGCCGGCGATGCGCAGCGCAGGGAGGTCCTGGCACAGTGGAAAGCGCGTGTGGGGACACTGACAGCGGAACGTATCTACAGAAGTCTAAAGTCCGACCGGCTTGGCGTGACGGAGCTTCTGGAGCTTGGCAGTCTGTTTGAGCGGGATGTGCATGAGGGCTGGGGACCTGCTGAGACACTCGAAGTCACGGCAGCACAGTGGAAGAAAATCAGTGAGCGCATCAAGGCGGAACTCAAGTCTTTTTCGGAGGATAAGACGGACGATAAGAGCATTCTCCAAAATCTCGAGGAGGCGACACAGGAAAAGTATGATTACGGGAGTTTTCTCCGAAAGTTCAGTGTGTCCGGCGAGGATATACAGATCAATGACGACGAGTTTGACTATGTGTACTATACGTATGGATTGTCACTGTACGGGAATCTTCCGTTGGTGGAACCACTTGAATACAAAGATGTCAATAAGATCAAGGAGTTTGTCGTTGCGATCGATACTTCCGGCTCCTGCCGTGGAACGGTAGTTCAGGCGTTTCTGAATAAGACATATAGCATTTTAAAGAGCAGTGAGAACTTTTTCCGCAAGGTCAATATCCACATCATACAGTGCGACTCGGAGGTGCGCCGAGATACGAAGATCACCAGCGACGAGGAATTTGAGACGTTCATGCGCGAGGGGCAGCTGGAAGGATTTGGCTCGACGGATTTCAGACCTGTATTCTCATATGTGGACAGGGCGATCGAGCGCGGAGAGTTTGAGAATTTAAAAGGGCTGATCTATTTTACTGACGGATACGGGGTGTTTCCAGAGCACAAGCCAGCACACAATTATGATACGGCATTTGTGTTTCTGGAGGATGATTATGAGAAGCCGCCCATTCCGCCATGGGCGATGAAGTTAGTGCTTCCGGTTGAAGACTTAGAGGAGAATGGGGGAGAAAGTACGTGAATATTAAGCAGGCAAAGGAGCATATCAAAAATTCTGTTACATTATATCTCAAAAAAGATGAGTATGGGGAGTACCGCATTCCGGTTGTTCGCCAGCGGCCAATCTTTTTGCTGGGTTCTCCGGGCATTGGCAAGACGGCGATCATGGAGCAGATCGCACAGGAGCTTGGCATTGCGCTGGTGAGTTATTCCATGACACACCATACAAGACAGTCGGCGCTCGGACTTCCATTCATTACGCACAAAAGCTACAAAGGATTGGAATTTGACATTTCAGAGTATACGATGAGTGAGATTATTGCCTCCATCTATGAGGTGATGGAGCAGTCTGGGATTGAGGAGGGAATCTTGTTTCTCGATGAGATCAACTGTGTGTCGGAGACGCTTGCACCGTCGATGCTGCAATTTTTGCAGTACAAAGTTTTTGGACGGCACAGCGTTCCAGATGGATGGGTCATTGTCACTGCCGGAAATCCGCCGGAATACAATAAATCCGTTCGTGAATTTGACGTGGTGACAATGGACAGAATGAAGCTGGTCGAGGTGGAAGCGGACTATGCGACGTGGAAAGAATATGCGCTCAGGCAGGGGATACACAATGCAGTGACGACATATCTGGACATGAAGAAGAATGATTTCTACCGCGTGGAGACAAATGTCGGCGGCAAATCCTATGTGACGGCAAGAGGATGGGAGGACTTGTCCGCTATGATACTTCTGTGTGAGGAGGAAGGACTCTGCGTAGATGAGACACTTGTCGCACAGTACCTACACAACGAGAAGATCGTCAAAGAGTTTACAGTGTACTATGAGCTTTATAACAAGTACAAGCGGGACTATAAAGTGGAAGAGATTCTCGCGGGCACAAACTCCGCACAGGTTGTGGAGCGCGCGCGGATTGCAAGGTTTGACGAACGGCTATCCCTGCTCGGGATGCTGCTTGACCGGCTGGAGAGCGAGATGAAGGAAAATCTTGAGAAATCTGATTATCTGACGGATTTAATGAAGGTGCTGAAAGCTGTAAGGGCAATGTATGAAAAGGGCGGTTCTGTGCAGGCACATCTGGAGACGCAGATCGCAAACCGCGAGAAAGTCATCGAATCGATGACCAACGCTGGGACACTTTCCGGTGAAGATAAGCGCCGCCACCGGGCAGTCATTCGATTTCTTGAGATGGCAGCAAGAGAGCTTAGGCTTGAAGGGGCAGATGACGCCGCAGCGCTTGACCGGCTGAAATTGGATTTTGATGCAGAAGTGGCGAAGATGAAGCGTGAGAACAGCAAGATTCAGGCTCGGCTTCATCATCTGTTTGCGTTCAGCGAGAAGGCATTTATGGATGGCAACGAGGTGTTGGTTCTAGTGACAGAGCTCACTGTAAATGTCTATAGCGCCCGTTTTATCGGATTGTATGGCAGCGAGGACTATTACAGGCACAATGAGGATTTGATGCTGCATGAGCGGCAGGATGACATTATGAAAGTGATTGACGCGTTGGAGTTATAGCGGGGGAATGAACGATGGAGGAAGAGATACTCATAGAAAATACAGCCAACGGCGGAGGTCAGATCGCAGTCACACCATACAAGAAAGGCTATGCAGTCAAGCGCTACCGCGGCGTGGCAGAACAGGTGGATGTACCAGCTTGGATCAAAGAGAAACCAGTGATAGCGGTCGAGCGAAAGGCGTTTCTAAGCTGTAAGACCATCAAGAAGATCACGCTGCCAGATACGGTTGAGGAGATTGGTGACTGGGCATTTGCGCACGCTGAGCAGCTCAGGACGATCATCATACCACACCGTTATCTCATCCGGGGAAAGGAGCTTTTTCTAGGCTGTAAAAGGCTGCGTGAGATCGTGCTTCGCGCGCGTGACAATTGCAGCGAGGGTGAGGAGCACAACAAGCACGATAAAATAGGCGGTGAGGGACTCGGAAGAATGCTTGCGCTCGCAGTCACTGTCCTACATGACTATTTTCTGTTTGACCCGATGGAAGTTGGCGCGGATGATTGGATCAGGCGTTGGGATGAGAAGCTGATCGCACTGATCGAGCTGGATGATCTGGATGGTTTTGAGGAGTTGTGGACCTGCGGTGAGGAGGATTATGAGGGAAAGGACTATGATATCAAATCCTATCCTGTGGAGAAACGCAAGATGAAGCTTCGGCTGGTGTATTTCAGGCTGCTTCACCCGTATAAGCTGGCAGAGAATACAGCGTGCAGACTGCAAGAGTATCTTCGCAGTCATACGAAAGGGACACAGACACCGGAGGCGTGGGAGCTGATCGTGGAGGAGCATCCGCAGGAATTGGCTTATTATCAGCTATTGGCTGCGTCAGGCGGCATTATGGAGGAGAACTTTGACAGCCTGCTCGAGGATTTGCGGGAAGGCAGTGCGGAAATCAAAGCCTATCTGCTGCGCTATAAGGAGGAGCACTTTGCTGCAAAGGATGTGTTTGCGGCTTTTGAGTTGGATTGGTAATAAAAAAGCGCCTGTGGTGGCGCTTTTTTATGTGTTTTGAGTTTTTCTATTTCAAGTAGGAATCTGTTATTTATAGCGTTCCATCAGATAATCCGTGACGGCTTCTCTGATTTCATTTTGCGCGATATAGGCTTCACCGTAGTTTTCTTTCATGTTTGCGACATAGTCCTCACCGTTTTCTTCTGTCATCTCAGCCAAGACAGCATCCAAGTCAAGTGTGAGACCAGCGTCCTCAAAGATTGCCTGATAGACCATGAGATTCTTGGCAGTCTCCTCTGCACGCGTGCGAAGCTCCTTCTCATAGGACAGTTCGTCATCAATGTCATCGTCTCTCAAATCCCAGACATTTGTCATGCCGTAAGAGGAGAAATACTGAAGCATGGACTCATCATTATATTTTGTCGTAGCGCGTACCTGCTTTAAGTAAGATGAGGGATATGACTTCACTGTTGTGTTCTCCACAATATAGTTGGTGAGATACTCCTCAAGATGCTGCTCATAAAACTTGTTTTCTACAAAGGCGCGGTATTCTTCAGCGGTGGAGACACCTTCCTCTGTAATGTTTTCTGCGACAAAGTCATCTGTGAGCTCTGGCGTAACACCGATACTGTTGATGGTGACAGCAAAGTCTGCATCTTTGCCAGCCACTTCCTCGTCGTCGTAATCCTCTGGAAATGTCACTTGTACAGTCACATTTTCGCCCGGTTTATGTCCAATCAGCTGCTGCTCAAAATCATCGATAAACGAACCAGAGCCGATGACTAGGTCATAGCCCTCTCCATTGCTGTTTCCGCCTTCAAATTCCACACCGTCAATGGTGCCGACATAGTCAATGTTGACCTCGTCCCCGTCTTTGATCTCAAGAGAGGGGTCTGTGTTTGCTTCCTTGTAGGATTCAAGCGTAGACTGGATTTCCTCCTCGACTTCCTCGTCCGTTGCAGCAACCTCGTCTGCGGGTACAGAGATATTCGCATAGTCAACCAGTGTGAGTGATTTCTTGGCATCAAAGCCCTTGATTTTGCCGTCCTCGGTGAGACCTGCGCTGAGATCGGCGCTTGAGGAGGTTCGCAGAGCAGCCAGATAGAGATCCTTGCCAGCAGCCAGCGCGATGACAGCGACCAGTGCGACGACAACGGCAATGCTGATAATCTTGGCGGTGCGCTTATTTCGTCTCTCTTTGGCGACCTCTTTCTTGCGCTCCTGGCGCTTCGCTTTGCTCTTGCTGATGTCGGCTGTTTCACTTGTATTTGTTTTTTTATTGTCCTGTTTGTCCTTAGCCATTTTGATAACCTATCCTTTCCATAAATGTATCTGGTTGTTCAAACCTCATACTAATCTATCACAAAACCTTAAAAAAATAAAGAGTTTCATGCGAATTCACACAATTCACACAAATAATAAACGGATAATCGGCTTGACAACAGGTAAAAATACAGACTATACTATAGTGTATAAAGTGAGGAAAGGAGCAGGGCGGATATGAATGTAGAAGATATTCCAGTACCGGCGATGGCGGCGATCAGGGTCAGCAAAGAGGGCAAATCGGCGCTTTTTGAGACGACGATCATTCAGACTACGGACAATAAATATATATATACCATGCCTGTCAGGGTGGATAATAAGCTGGTAAATTTTGAGGCGAAGGGGCTGCTGAAAGAAATCAAGATAGAATTTGCCCCATTTGAATTTTATGAGTGGAGAAATATATCAATCATAAGGTTTGTGGAGGATGGCAAGAGCTATCTTAGGATCAGGACGACGACTCCCGGTATTCGGGCAATGGCATGGCCGGATAAGCCAGTGACCTCAACGAAGAAGAAAAAGGAAAATATTATCAAACAGGAAGCGCTTGAGGTGGTGAATGCTGCGCAGGCGATACAGTCAGAACGAACATCAGAAGGAGATGAAATGTGAAAAAGTCAATAGTGACCGCAGTGGCGGCAGGCGTTCTGATGGCAGGCGGTATAGGCGGATGGCAGGGCAGTTCCACGGGTCAGGAATCAGAGAATCCGATCAGCAATGTCGTCGATGATATCAAAGTCCAGGCAGCAGAGGAGTTCAAGAAAGCTTTTGTGCATGAGGTCGGTGAGTTTTTTAAGAGTGATGACCTGGAGAAGTCTCTTGGAATCGACCATGATGGGCAGGCGGCAATCGAGGCATCCATCAAGGACTATATTCGCAACTACAGTATGGATGAGGAGAAGTTAAGTGAGGTGAAAGCGTCACTAGAGACACTTCTTGAAAGTGCAGACGGACTCTCCACAGAGGAACTGCAAGATAGGATATCAGGGATTTTTGGAGAATAATGTCAAGAGTATGATTTGATAATAAGACGGATAACCCGTATGTTAGACCATACGGGTTATTTCTGCGCCTTGTTTTGTCCTTAGATCATAGAATACATTATTGATATATAGTGTAGGGCGGGACAGTGCATCTTCATGGATTTCTGTGATTCGTCCATCAAGGTTTCCGGTCACGCAGACGCGGCGGTCCACATACATTTTGGCAATGCGGGTAAGGACCGGCGCAATATTGGGACCATACAATCCAAATCCCTGTTCCTCAAAAACGCGGATAGCCTGAAAGGGCGTCAGGGCGACACGTTGTGCCCTTGGGTGCGTCATCGCCTCGTAGGTATCGGCGATTGCGGCAATCAATGCAAAGGGGTCTATGCGGTTTTCTTTCAGGCGGGCAGGATAACCGCTTCCGTCACAACGCTCGTGGTGCATGATCATGACACTGATTACATGCGGCGGCATTTTTCTCGATTTGACCAGTTCATATCCGAGATGGATATGATGCTGCATCTGGATATATTCCTCAGGCGTAAGTTTGTCAGGTTTCCACAACAGTTCTTCGGAAAGTTTGGTTTTGCCGATGTCAAAGATGAATCCGCTGACAGTTAGGTTGTCCAGATCTTCACCTTCCATGCCAGTCCATTTCCCAAAGACATAGCACAAAAGTCCACAGTTAAAACAGTGGTTATATGTAATTTCATTCTCGTTTGGCATCATGTTATACAGATAGTCGAGAAGTTGTTCTTCGTTGATGGTTGCGGATAAAATATCGTCACGCAGGGATAAAAGCTTTGGAATATTGAGCTCCAGACCTGTATCCAGCGTGCGCATAATTTTGTGAAACTGTGCGAGCGTGTTTGCATATACTTCATTGAAGCGTTGAAAATGTGGATTCAGGTGCAGGTACTTGTAGTGTGTCATATTGATTTCTTCAGGTTCGCTCAGAGCAATCTCATCAAAGTTGTACTCGTAGAGCGACTGAATATTTTCCTGAGTCAATGAAGTGTTTGCCTTGAAAAGAATCGTGTTGGCGGGTGTGTAGAGATCATCGTACAATACCATGCCGGGTTTCAATGACTGTGTTGATAATTTATACATAGAAGGACCTCCTTGAAATGAAAGCATCTTTTACGATACATACATAATATCATAAAATATGGAGCGTTGTATAGATAAAAATGTAAAATATATAAAGTTTATGGTAGGATTTGGCAGATGGAGAGGTAAACATAACTAAAAAGTTATGTAAATTTGCACAATTTGGAAAATAAGGATTGATTTATAAAAATACATGTGCTACTATTTAGGAAAACATAGAAAAATATAGTGTTAGAACTATGTCCGTGAAGAGCCTTCATAATTTTATCCACATGGGGGTAATAAGATGTGGATAACTATGTGGGTTTACATAACAATCCAAGCTGATTCAGTTTCAACGCCGGTATCATGAGAGGGAGAAAGTGACCGGGAATGAAACTAATCATAGATATGCTTTGATTCTTCCGGCAGATCTGCCGGAGCACCTTGACAACATACTGTCTTTGGAGTGGGAGCACTTTGAAGGCATAGATGACCATCAGGTCAGACAGAACGATAAGCATCGCAGGATGTGCAAGGTACGATAAGGATTACTTTTGTATGACACTTGACACCTGCCCGATGCGGGGAGTGCATGCGTGCTGCCAGGGGTGGGCGAAAGTGGTTATACGGTATTGAAGAGGATTGAAGGGGGACAACAATATGTTAGCTACAAAAAGAGAATTATCTCAGAGAATTGATATTTTGAACAAGAAGCCGATGATCAGGAAAAATCAATCCACAGGAGAGATGGTAGCAGGATTTTTAGATCCGTTAACAGGAAGTTTTGAAGTTGTTATGGACATTAATGATGAGCGGGATATCGATGATTTTCTCGAAGAATATGATTTGTCCGTCGTGATGATTTCAAAGATGTAATAGAGCAAAAACTGTATTTAAGGTGTTGATCAAAGCATAAAAGGGGGGCAGGAAGGGCTGCTCCTCTTTTTATGCACACGGTCGTCCAAAGGAATAATGTCAGCAGAAGCTGACGGACGCCCGGCGCTCAAGTAAGGAGAAGATAGATGAAAAGAAAAGATTTTTATATACCATCCAGGGATGGCGTGCACAGGCTCCACGTGGTGTTGTGGGAGCCGGATACAGAAGTGAAGGCGGTGGTACAGCTCTCGCATGGGATGGTGGAGATGATAGAACGCTATGAAGACTTTGCGCGGTTTCTCACCCAGCACGGCTATGCGGTGATAGGAAATGACCATTTAGGACATGGGCTGACAGCTGGAAATGACGCGGATTTGGGCTATTTTTGTCCGAGGCATATGAGCGCGACCGTAGTGGCAGATCTCCACCGCGTGACACGGGTTGCCAAGAAAAGATACAAGGACAAGCCATACTTTCTGCTGGGGCACAGTATGGGGTCCTTTATGGCTAGAAGGTATTTAATGACATATGGAATGGATCTCGATGGGGCGGTGATCTGCGGCACAGGCAGTCAGTGCTGGCTCACGCTGGCGGCAGGGACAGTCGTATCGAATGCACTGCGGCTGGTGCTGGGGGATCGGTTCCGCTCGAAGCTGCTTCGCATGAATGCGTTTGGCGCATACCAGAAACGCATCCTCCATCCGCGCACTGGGAGTGACTGGCTGACAAGGGACGAAGCGATCGTGGAATTTTGTGTGGGCAATAAATATTGCAATTATAGTTTTACGGTCAATGGATATAGGACGCTGTTTGAGGTGCTCTTATATATTCAAAAGCAACAGCATGTCAGAAGGATACCAAAGGAGCTGCCGCTGTTTTTTATAGCAGGCGGTCAGGACCCGGTTGGGCATTATGGAAAGGATGTGCCGCGCGTGGCTGCCAGTTATGAGCGGGCGGGTGTGGAGGACATCTCAATAAAAATTTATCGGGAGGACCGGCATGAGGTGCTGAATGAACTCGACAAAGATGAGGTGTACGCAGATGTGCTCTCGTGGCTGGAGCAGAAGCTATGATAAGGCTGAGCGATGACGAGCGCTATATGCGGGAGGCGTATCGGCAGGCGAAGAAGGCATATGCGCTCGGAGAGGTGCCAATCGGCTGTGTGATCGTGCATGATGGAAAGATTATCGGCCGCGGCTATAATCGGCGCAACACTGATAAGAGCACGCTCTCCCATGCGGAGATTATCGCGATCAAAAAGGCGAGCAAGGTGATTGGAGACTGGCGCCTCGAGGAGTGCACGCTGTATGTGACGCTGGAACCCTGCCAAATGTGTGCAGGCGCGATCGTGCAGGCGCGGATTCCCAGGGTTGTGATGGCGTGCATGAATCCCAAAGCAGGCTGCGCGGGGTCGATCCTGAATATCCTCGACATGCCGGCATTTAACCACCAGGTAAAATCTGAGCGGGGAGTTCTTGCGGAGGAGTGTGCGGGGCTGTTAAAGACGTTTTTTAAGGAACTGCGTGTCAGGAATAAGGCGGAGAAGGAAAAAAAGCTTTATAATATTGACAATCTATGATACACTACCAATGAGAAAAAAAACATATTAGGAATAATTAGTGGAGGTAGTAGTGTGACAAATAAATTTTTCACACGGCAAATTTGTGCTTACGCCCAAATTCGCAGATTTTG
>CAJUII010000042.1:21833-26270 GCA_910586405.1 uncultured Lachnospiraceae bacterium | reverse complement strand
AATGGAGCCAAATACACCGTCGAAGCCCTGGATACACTGATCACCACCTTAAAAGAAGCAGGTTATCAGTTCGTTCCACTATCGGAATTAATATACAGAGATCATTATCATATGGACCATGAGGGAAGGCAGATTCCAGATAACAAAAGAAACTGATATAAAGTCATGAATAAAAATCGAGCAGATTCGTCTGATCGATTTTTTATGCACACGGGTACTTAGCAGGCTAGTGTGAGAAGTATTTCTAACTGCCTGTGGCAGTTTCCACTCACAGCAAAGGCTGTTTCGTGGAGAAGTACTATGTCTCACACCGAGAAATGCCTGAAATACGGCAGTTCTCATATGGATTTGAGTCGCGGCAGGGCCGCGACATGGGGGTAGCGTGAAATATAAAATTTCATCATCCTGATTTGTCCGCCTGCTGAAGCAGGCAGATGGGAGGTAGTAGAAAATTTAATCTTTCTTTATTTGATTGCAACAGGGCGCATGAGGAAATGCTAACAATGCATTTCCTCATGCGCCCTGTGCAAAGTAGGCGTGTTGCCTACTTAAGTATAATCGTAAGGATTAGTTTGCAGCAGTCTCAGAAGTAGTCTCTTCAGTTGAAGCTTCCTCAGTAGTTGCTGTCTCTGTACCAGCTTCTTCTGTAGCAGTAGCATCGGTAGCAGCTTCCTCTGTTGTAGCAGTCTCTGTGCCAGCTTCCTCTGTTGTAGCAGTCTCTGTGCCAGCTTCCTCAGTAGTTGTTGTCTCAGCATCAACAGCTTCAGTTGTAGTTGTCTCAGGAGCAATAGCCTCTGTTACAGGAACAGTAGCTTCCTCAGAAGGAGCTGTGGTTGTGTCAACAACATCTGTCTCAACAGGAGCTGTTACGTCATCTGCGGATGAACCACATGCTGTAAGCATTGCTGCGCCTAATGTAAGTGTCATAATTGTACCTTACAAGTGATTATTATACATAAATTTTTGCAAAGGTCAATAGAAAATCAAAAACTTTATTCATTTTATATTTACTTTACATTTACTGAACGTTCACAGTTCATTCACAAATAGCGTCAAAAGTCACAAAATTATAAATGAAGTATAGCAAAAATGCCTTAAAATCCGGTACTTGTAACGGATAGGAAAGTAGTGTTATAATGATGGACGTACAGGGTGGATGAGGTGTACAAGTATGAAGTTTCGCATAAAAAAATACAAAAGCGGCGTTTTTCATTTCTATTAGAGCCACAAAAGGCTGCATGGGGGATAAAATGAATAAATTATGGAAAGTAACAGATACGACGAAAGTGCATTTAAAATTTCAGCATAGTGATAAGAATGTCTGCCGAGGTGGTCGAAAGGGCGTAAGTGCGAAGGCAAAAATTCAGCATTATGAGAAGGGTGTCTGCCGAGGTGGTCGAATGTTGGATAGCGTGAAAAGTACATCTAACCGCTCGCAGCAAAGTCTGCTTTGCGGAGAAATACGAAGTTTCACGCGGAAAAATGCCAAAGACAGGCGTTTTTCATCTCGATTTGTGATTTTGCGAAGCGGAATCATGGGGATTAGTGTGATCATTTTGGGGATGTTTTTATTTTTGACAGCCTGCGCAGATCAAGATTTGGCACTAGGAGTTATCAAAGAAAACTCCGGTGAGCAGCGTACATCGGAGGTAAATATAATAGAAGAAACCAGTTCCGTGAATACTGTGTATGAGGGGATGCTTTCTTTGCCTGTGGCATGTGGCGGGAAAAATACCTATGATACGCTCAATGTGGCGACCTATATCACAAAGGTGGAGGACATGTACTTTATCGCAGATTGTTATCATGATCAGATTATTTATCACGAAAATTTGACAGATCCGCTCAACCAGTGGGATGTGCTGACAAACGAAGTGCATTATGCGCATACAGTAGCCTCGGATGGTATTATGCTCCTCGTCGATGATACGGAGAATAATCGCCTGCTGGCCTTTCAGACGACAGAGGAAGGCTATGTGCACACCCAGACCCTTGAAAATATCGGAATGCGTCCGCATTATATACAGTACGATACGAAAACGCAGACGTTTATGGCATGGAGCTCTATCACAGGAGAGATGTATCTGATCAAAAGGGCGGATGAGCCGGACCAAAGCGGTTGTTATCCTATGTATATCGATAAAATCTTGAAGCTCGATGAGTTGTACGGCGTCTATGTGCGCTCGTTTACAATCATGGAGGATGGGATTTATTTTGTGTCAGGACACAATAATCAGACAATTATCAAGGCGGCGATAAACAAGCAGGGTGATGGCTTTGAGCTGCTCGCAAAATATCCGGTGCCGGATCAGATTGCCGGGATGGTACAATTAGTCAGGATTGACGACTTTTATTATATTACAGTTTCAACAGATGCCATGGAGAATCAGGATTATGCGACGATATTGCGAACAGACAGCTTAGAGCGACTTGCGAGCGGGGACTATGAGGAGATCTATGACCAGTTTGGCATTTCTGGGGGGACACCATACTATATTACAGAAATTGAGGGCAGGTATTATATGGCGCATCACAGGACGAATGAAAATATCATTGCCTTTGATATCAATGAGAATCAGATTGAGCAGGTTGAAGTGGTGTATTGATGTGCACACCCATGCCGTATCGGATGCTGCCAAAGCTGTGCATCGGCTGCGCAGCTTTGGGACTGCATAAAACTATTTGTCATATACAAAGGGCGATATGACAAGCAGCGGCAGCGCATAGAAGGCAGCATACGCATACCGAAATTCAGTTGCGACAGGCGTCGCGATACACAATGTGACCATGAGCAGCAGAAAGGGCAGGCAGATCAGCGCGTTTGCAGGTTTGCCTATGCGCAGACTGAGTGCGGCGACAAGCAAAAGCAGCCACAGCAAAAAGCCCATACTCCAAAGCAGTGCATATAAAGGAAGTATTTCAGGGAGCTTGAACAACAGCTCCTTTATTTTTATGATAATAGGTCCGCGGATGACAGGCTGCCAGCTAAGGCCAAACTCGTTTGGATAGATGCCGTCTGCCAGACCGACCGCATAGTCTACATCGGGATACCAATAGCCGTTTGTCTGTGCCACATAGGCGTCAAAATAAGCTTTTGGGTGTTCTATGCCGATCGAGAACCACATTTGGAAAAATTTGCTCTTGTCTGACTCGAGTGTATCGATCCCTTTCTGGCGAATCAGGTTCTTGATATTGTCTGAACAATCAGGTTGATACGCAGTCGGAATCTGTTCTATGTCCAGCAGCGTATCGATATAGGCGGCCTCGCGTTCGGTGAGAGATTCACCGTCTGCGATGACACGGGCAATCTGCTGTACAGGAATCGATAAAGATTCAACAAAGTCTGCCTGTGGGATTTCATATACATGCATGACTGGATATTTGACAAAAAGAACAAACACCAGTATGGTTAGATGAACTGGCAGCATGACCTTGAGCCATTTGCGGTAGACAATCAGTATCAGTGGGGCGGACACAACAAAGACATACCAGCCGTTCGTCCGCAGCAGGCAGAGCATAGTCCCGGATAGGACATAGGGAATCAATAGCGTAAAGTATTCGCTGACTCGCAGTTTGGGAACGGCGTCGGAGGAGGCGGCAAAGCTTCCTCGCAGCAGAAAACGCATCAAGGCTGCGGCAAAGATTGTCATACAGCCTGCAAAGGGGATATCCTTCCACATCGTGACTGCGTAGGCGCCGTTGTAGGGCATCAACGCATAGAAGCCTATAGTGATGAGCAGAACAGGCATGACGACATCTGCTTTTTGTAAGGTTCGAACGACATAGCCGGCGGCAGATGCCATGAAAATCATCTGCGCGATCGTGTACAGTGCCAGTCCTGTGTGCATATCTCCGGTAATGGAAAGTCCTATGTTGTAAAACAGGCCAATTAGCGCCGTGTGTATAACCGCGTGATGGTTGCTCAGCTCATAGGCGCCAATAACCTGTGCATACTGATGAATGCTGTCAGGTGTCATGACACCAGGATATTCATATAAGAAATACGGCAGCCAGCACAAGAGACAGATCACAGCCGCCAAATAGGGAATCCAGGCGTAGGAGTAGCCTGAGCCTGTGAGCGTGACACCCGATGCCGTCTGCAAGAACCAGATGGTTAGATAGTAGTAGACAATCAAGAGTCCGGCGCCTGTCAGCAGCAGAATGCCAGCACAGAAAAGCCCGCTGGTCATGCCGCCAAGGACTGTCTGATACGTGGCTGAGAGCGTGAACGTGCTAAAGAGTACGCTGATCAGGACAGAAAGGGTCAGGTCCCCGGAAACGATGTGGCTCTCGACCTGGTCACTGTGAAGCTTGGTAAAAACATACAGCAAAATCAGAAACAGAATGAGAGAACACGGATTTTTTACAGTCATTCCGGTGACGCGCATTATGGCAAAAAGCGACAAAAAAGTTTTGACAAAAATCTTGAGATAATAC
>CAJUII010000042.1:0-21823 GCA_910586405.1 uncultured Lachnospiraceae bacterium | reverse complement strand
GAAATTCTTTTGGAGTCAACAGACATTGCATAAACTTCCAAAATTTGTTATGATGAAGATGTTGTTCAGACAGGGATTGGAACAAAAGAACAAAAAGGAGTGGCAGATTGTGATGAGCTGGGAAAAGCATGTACGAAAGGTAGTGCCTTATGTGGCGGGCGAGCAGCCTAAGGATCAGGATGTGATCAAGCTGAATACAAATGAAAATCCATATCCGCCGGCGCCGGGCGTCGCGGAGGTGATACGAAACTTTGATTGTGAGGTACTGCGCAAGTATCCAGACCTCAATGCGGCTGCGCTTGTTGATGCGCTCGCGAGACATCATGGGTTAGACAGCAGTAAGGTATTTGTCGGCGTCGGTTCCGATGATGTGCTTGCCATGTCCTTTCTGACGTTTTTTAATTCTGGGAAGCCGATTTTGTTCCCGGATATCACGTATTCATTTTATGATGTATGGGCAGACCTGTACAGGATACCCTATGAATGTCAGGCTTTAGATGAAGATTTTTGTATTAAGAAAGAAGATTATTTAAAGGAAAACGGCGGTATTGTCCTCGCAAATCCGAATGCCCCGACGGGCGTTCTGACAGAGCTGTCAGTGCTAGAGGAGATTATTGCGGCGAATCAGGATGTGGTCGTGATTGTAGATGAGGCGTATGTAGACTTTGGCGGCAGGAGCTGTGTGTCATTGATTGAGCGATATGAGAACCTGCTCGTGGTGCAGACCTTTTCAAAGTCGCGCGCGTTGGCGGGAATGCGCATCGGTTATGCAATGGGCAGTCCGAAATTGATCAAATATTTAAATGATGTGAAATTTTCCTTCAATTCTTATACGATGAATCCGCTGACGATTGCGGCTGGCGCGGCATCGGTGGCGGATGAGGCCTATTTTCAGGAGCATATCGCAAAGGTGGTCGCGACGAGGGAGCGCACGAAAAGAGAGCTTGCAAGGCTTGGCTTTGTGTTTGGCGATTCTAGGACGAATTTTATCTTTGCTGCGCACAAGACCGCTTCGGCAAAGGAAATTTTCGAGGCGCTCCGTGCAGAGCGGATATACGTGCGGCATTGGGACAAGCCGCGCATTGCGGACTATCTGCGCATCTCGATCGGTACAGATGAGGAGATGGACAGACTGATTGCGTTTCTTGAGCAGTTTTTGCGGAAGTAACAAATAAAAATAGAAAGGTTTACGGATTTAATAATGAAAGAGATAATCGTCAATATTTTGAGAGGTATGGTCATTGGGATTGCGAACGTGATACCGGGTGTCAGCGGTGGTACCATGATGGTGTCAATGGGCATTTATGACAAGCTGATTTTGGTGCTGACACACTTTATCAAGCGCATGAAGGAGGCAATTGCGCTGCTGGTTCCCATTGGGATTGGTATGCTGTTGTCCATTGCAATTTTTGCTAAAATATTTTCAGAGGTGTTGTTCCCGCGCTTTCCGCTACAGACCAATTTGTTTTTTATTGGGTTGATTTTGGGCGGCCTGCCTGTCATTTATGGCAAGGTGAGGGGAAACACGATCAAGATTCCACAGATCCTTGCATTTTTGCTTTTTTTTGTCATGGTGGTAGGCTTTGCCCTTGTCGGTGAGGGCGGTGGAGACAGCGCAGATATTTCCTTTAGCGTTGTCAATGTGCTAAAGCTTTTTGGCGTCGGCATTATTGCGGCTGCAACGATGGTTATTCCCGGTGTGAGCGGATCGATGATCATGATGATTCTGGGCTACTACAATACAATCATTGATACGATCAATGCATTTATCAATGCACTGAAAGATTTTGATATCGCAGCGATGTTAGATACTTTTGTCGTGCTGGTGCCGTTTGGAATTGGCGTGGTGATTGGCATTGTCGCAGTGGCAAAGCTGATTGAGTTTATGTTAAAGAAATATCCGCTAGTGACTTACTGGGCAATCATTGGGCTGATCGTAGCGTCACCGTTTGCGATTCTGATTATGATGCAAGTGGGCGCTATCGGCATCGTGGAAATTCTTACAGGCATTGTGCTGCTTGCAGTTGGATTCCTGATCTCCTTGAAATTAGGTGCTTAATTGAAAACAGCAGGAGACACGATAGGAGGTTCTCAATGGAGGCGTATACAGGTTTTGCCGGGGTGTATGATCAGTTGATGGATGAGACGCCCTATGCGCAGTGGTGCGAAAACGTCGTACATGTGTTGGATAAATATGGCATCTGCGATGGGCTTTTGCTTGATCTTGGCTGCGGCACAGGGACGCTGACCGAGCTTCTCGCCGCGAAGGGGTTTGACATGATCGGTGTGGACTGCTCAGAGGAGATGCTCAATATTGCGTGTGAAAAGAGAGATCAGTCGGGGCATGATATCCTTTATCTGAATCAGGATATGCGTACCTTTGAGCTGTATGGTACGGTGCGGGCTGTCGTGAGCGTGTGCGACAGCCTGAACTATCTGTTGGAGAAAGAAGAGCTGGAGGCATGTTTTCGGCTGGTCAGCAACTATCTTGATCCGAAGGGAATTTTTTTCTTTGATTTCAATACAAGATATAAGTATGAGACAGTCATCGGCGACAGTGTGATTGCGGAGAACAGGGACGATTGCAGCTTTATCTGGGAGAATTATTTTGACCCGGAGAGCGGCATCAATGAATATGATTTGACTGTATTTGCGCGTGAGCAGGAAGCGTCGGTGTCTGGTCAGGAACTTTTTGCGCGTTTTCAGGAGGTTCATTTCCAGCGTGGATACACACTTGAGGAAATAAAATCGTTGATTGAGGGAGCTGGGCTTGCGTTTGTCAGGGCATTTGATGCGGATACGCTAAAGGAAGTGACAGACGAAAGCGAGCGCATTTATTGTATTGCGCAGGAAAAAGTAAAATAATAAAAAATAATAAATCAGGAATGAATGAAAAGGGGTATGAATATGAGAGACTATATTGTGCGGGCAACAGCAGCAAATGCACAGATTAGAGCCTTTGCAATGACTTCGCGTGCGCTTGTGGAGGAGGCGCGGCGGATTCACGATCTAAGCCCTGTGATCACGGCTGGTTTAGGGCGTCTGCTCACGGCAAGCGCCATGATGGGCAGTATGCTCAAAGGGGAGAAGGATGTGTTGACGCTACAGATTCACTGTGACGGACCTGTGCGCGGGCTGGCTGTCACCGCAGATTCGAAGGCAAATGTCAAAGGTGCTGCCTTAGAGCCGCAGGTAATGCTTCCGCCGAATGCGCTCGGCAAGCTGGATGTGGGCGGTGCTGTGGGAAATGGTATTCTGAGCGTGATCAAGGATATGGGGTTAAAGGAACCCTATGTCGGACAGACACAATTGCAGACTGGCGAGATTGCGGAGGATCTCACCTATTATTTTGCGACATCGGAGCAGGTTCCGTCTGCAGTCGGACTCGGCGTGCTGATGGAGAAGGACAACACAGTGAAGCAGGCGGGCGGTTTTATCATACAGCTAATGCCCTTTGCGGAGGACGAGACGATCAATGCCCTGGAGGAAAAGCTCAAGACGATGGACAGTGTCACCAAGATTTTAGATGACGGCAATTCTCCTGAACAGCTTCTTGAGCTTCTTCTGGGCGATTTGGGACTGGAGATCAATGATACGATACCAGCACAGTATTATTGTGATTGCAGTCGTGCGCGTGTCGAGCGTGCCATGATCAGCATCGGGAAAAAGGATATTCAGGAGATGATCAACGATGGCAAGCAGGTTGAGGTTCGGTGTCAGTTCTGCGATAAAATCTACAATTTTGAGATAAGTGACCTTGAAAGAATGCTGGATCAATAGAGTGTTCCTGACTCTGGACGGTCAGCATTCTCTGACACGGCGGCTTTGTCTAAGGCAGCGGTGATCGCCTGCATCAGCAGCATGGAAGTATAGCGGTTTTCTTCACCGTAGCTGACATTTTCTATACTCTGTTCGGACAGTATGACGGCTGACAGCTCAGAAAGTGTCGGGCTCATCAGCGGATATAAGGTCGTCACGGACTCGTCAAGGTTTGTCAGGGTGATGGAATTGATGTGGTCTTTGTCTACTGCAACCTGTAGCTCCACATTCACTGTGCCAAGCAGTAATGTGCTGGAATAAATGCCGGGAACATAAGTATTCTTGGCAGTAGTATTCGTATCATTCACTGTGCTGGAGGTCTGATTTGCTCCGTCCGGTGCCGCAGTGGAGGGAGCAGTGTTGGGGACAGTCTGTGTTGGATTTTGCAGTGGCACCTGTTCTGGCGTATCCTCCGCGTTCTGGGAAGGAACAGGGGAAGCGGGCTCCTTCGAGGGCATGAAAAGAGAGACTGCAACCATTATGATAAGTACACTCACAACCAGAAGCACAAGTGCATAGACAATTTCCTTTGAGCGTAGTACGACGATTTTGGTGTTAGAGCTCATGTAACGACTCCATTTTTGTTCTTTTTATAATGGTATGAAGGTCAGGCCCGGAATATGCTTTGGGGATGTCAAAAAGTTTGAAAGGGAAAGGATGTAGGTTATGTCAAAATATACAAAACAGGATATCATTGCGATGGTGGAGGAGGAGGATGTAGAGTTCATCCGAATGCAGTTCACGGATATTGAGGGAAATTTTAAGAACGTGGCGATCACATCAAGCCAGCTTGAGAAGGCGCTTGGCAACGACTGTATGTTTGACTGTTCGCTTGTCAAGGGAATGCTGCCCACAGACAATGCGGACATGTTCCTGTATCCAGATTTGGACACTTTCACAATCTTTCCATGGCGTCCTCAGCAGGGAAAGGTCGCGCGTTTCATCTGCGATGTGTACCGTGCGGACCGAACCCCCTTTGAGAGTGACTGCCGCTATATCCTCAAAAAAGCGTTAAAGGAAGCGGCGGCGATGGGATATACCTTTGAGGTGGGACCGGAGTGTGAGTTTTTCCTGTTCAATGCAGACGAGAATGGCAGACCGACGACAAACACCAATGAGCAAGCGGGATTTTTTGACATGGGACCGCTCGACAACGGCGAGAATGCCAGACGCGATATTGTGCTTACGTTAGAGGATATGGGCTTTGAGGTGGAGGCATCACACCATGAGAAGGCACCCTCACAGCATGAGATAGATTTCCGCTATGATGAGGCGCTCACGACGGCGGACAACATTATGACATTTAAGCTTGCGGTCAAGACAATCGCCAAACATCATGGTCTGCACGGAACCTTTATGCCCAAGCCGAGAATGGAGTTCTGCGGCTCTGGGATGCACATCAATATGTCGCTGAGCAAGGATGGCAGAAATATTTTTGATGATCCTGCTGATGAAAATGGACTGAGCAGGGAAGCCTATTATTTTATGGGGGGATTGATGAAGCATGTCAAGGGGATTTGTGCGGTGACAAATCCTTTGGTCAATTCGTATAAGCGGCTGCGTCCAGGCTTTGAGGCGCCTGTGTATATCGCGTGGAGTACGCTTGGCGCAAATACTCTGATTCGTGTGCCCAATATACGGGGGGAGCATACGAGAATCGAGCTGAGAAGCCCCGACCCTTCGGCAAATCCCTATCTGGCGATCGCGGCGTGTCTGATGGCAGGACTGGATGGTATTAAGAATCAGATCGAGCCAGAGGACAAGGTGATGGACAATATCAACGTCATCTCGGAGGAGGAGGCATTGCAGCGCGGCATTAGAAAGCTGCCGACAGACCTTCTCGAGGCGTCTGAGGAGATGAAGAAGGATCCGCTGTTAAAAGATCTGCTCGGTGAGCGTGTGTTTGAACAGTATTATGCCTCCAAAATTGCAGCGTGGAAGGAATACGACGCGCAGGTGACAAGCTGGGAAATTGAGTCCTATTTATATAAGATCTAAGTACATGATTCCATGACAATGAAGAACGAGTTACCGTTTCATAGGATTTGGAGGTGTACAGTTGACAAATATTATAGTAGCCTTTGCTAGGCTTGAGGACGCCAAAAGCATTAAGAACATTCTGGTAAAAGGCGGATTTGGCGTGACGGCAGTCTGCACCTCCGGCGCACAGGCGCTTGGCTATGCTGATGAATTTCATGACGGAATTATCATTGTGGGGTATCGGCTGACAGATATGATCTGTACTGAACTAAAGTGCAGTCTGCCAGAGGGCTTTGAGATGGTGGTGATGGCATCACAGCGGGTTCTCGCTGAGGTGCAGGGCGGTGGGATGATCGGGCTTGTCATGCCGCTCAAGGTGCATGAGTTGATCAGCACCATCGATATGCTGTCACAGGGAATCCTCCGGCGCAGGAAGCGGCGGCGGGGAGCTTTGAAGGTACGCGATGAGAAGGAGAACGCCGTCGTAGCAAGCGCCAAGCAGCTATTGATGGCTAGAAATAACATGACAGAGGAGGAGGCACACCGCTATCTGCAAAAACACAGTATGGACAATGGCACCAATCTCGTTGAGACAGCGCAGATGCTTCTGGCACTCAAATGATAGAAATAAATGATAGAAGGGAGATAAGATATGAATATCGTTTTATTATCAGGCGGCTCGGGAAAGCGTCTCTGGCCCTTGTCAAATGAAATCCGGTCAAAGCAGTTTCTAAAGCTGCTCAGCGATGCAAAGGGCGGTCATGAATCCATGGTACAGCGCGTGTACCGTCAGATCACGCAGGCGGGGATTCAAGCGAAGATTGTCGTGGCGACATCAGCGACACAGGTGGAGTCGATCAGGGGGCAGCTGCCAAACGACGTGGATGTTGTGGTGGAGCCAGAGCGCAGGAATACGTTTCCGGCGATTGTGCTCGCAGCATCGTATCTCGAATCGCGCAAGCAGATGGACCCGGAGGAGACTGTCATTGTGCTGCCAGTGGACCCTTATGTGGATGTGGAATATTTTGAGACCTTCAAGAAGATGGATGCACGTGTACAGCAGGGCAGTGCGGACATCGTTCTCATGGGAATTACGCCGGCTTATCCTTCCGAAAAATATGGCTATATCATACCTGGGGAGGGCGGGAGCGTGACTGGTTTCAAGGAAAAACCAGACGAGGCGTCAGCGCGCGCTTTGATCGAACAGGGGGCGCTCTGGAATGCGGGCGTGTTTGCCTTCAAATTAAAATATTTGATGAAAATTGCGGACAATTATCTAAAAAGCAGAGCGTTTGATGATGTTGTGGCGTGCTATGCGAGTCTGAAAAAAGACAGCTTTGACTATGAGGTTGTCGAGAACGCAACGTCGCTTGCTGTGATTCCATACAGCGGTGCGTGGAAGGATATCGGAACATGGAACACGCTCACTGAGGAGATGCAGGAGGAGAGCATCGGGGATGTGATCATGGGGGAGGCGTGTATCAATACGCATGTGATCAATGAGCTGTCAATCCCTGTGGTGGCGCTTGGCACGCAGAATCTTGTGATTGCGGCGGGGCAGGACGGCATTCTGGTATCTGATAAACACAAAAGTTCCTATATCAAACCTTATGTAGAGAACATCGATAACCGTCCAATGTATGAGGAGCGGCGCTGGGGTGAGTACAAGGTGTATGACTACAGCCAATATGCTGACGGGACGAAATCCCTCACCAAGCATGTCACCATCCATGCAGGGCGTGCACAGGACTATCATATGCATCGTTATAAGGATGAAGTGATCACGGTGGCAAACGGAGAAGGAGAGCTTGTGGTGGATGGCTGTTTAATAAAGCTGTCGCGCGGTGACTCCATTTCTATCAGGAGAGGGCAAAAGCATGCGATCCGGGCTTTTCAGGATTTGCAGTTGATATCAGTACAAATCAGCGAGGACAATACAGAGGGAGATACAGAGGTGTTTGACTGGAGTTGGTCAGAAACATGAGAGGAAAGACGATGAAATTTACAAAAATGCATGGGTGCGGAAATGATTATATTTATGTCAATGGTTTGAAAGAGCAGATTGATGCAAAGAGAAAGCCAGAGCTGGTGCGGCGGCTCAGCGACAGGCATTTTGGGATTGGCGGAGACGGTGTGATCTTTATTAATCCCGGGAAGAGCGCTTGCTTTGAGATGGAGATGTACAACGCTGACGGGACGAGAGCACAGATGTGCGGCAACGGGATTCGCTGTGTGGCAAAGTATGTGTATGATTACGGATTGACCGATCAGACCAGCATTACAATCGAAAGCTTTGGACAGGTGAAGAATCTTGATCTCACGCTGGGAGCAGACGGTAAAGTATCGACGGTAAAGGTAACTATGGGTATGCCAATCCTGACGGCATCCGATATACCAGTGGTGTCTGATCATGAGCAGGTCATCGATGAGGAGATTGAGGTAGATGGACAGCGCTACAGGATGACTTGTGTGTCGATGGGCAATCCCCACGCAGTTGTATTTCTAAAGGATGTGATAGAACCTTTTGACATTCGGGATTTTGAGATAGACAAGATAGGACCGCATTTTGAGAATCACGCGCGCTTCCCGGAGCGGGTGAACACAGAATTTGTGCGGGTCCTGGACAAAAATAATGTGCAGATGCGTGTCTGGGAGCGCGGAACGGGAGAGACGCTTGCGTGCGGAACAGGATGCTGTGCGACAGTCGTTGCCAGTGTGCTGAACGGTTTGACAGACACAAAGGTGACAGTGAAGGTGCTGGGCGGAGAGATTTTGTGCGAGTGGGATAGGGCGAGAAATGTGGTCTACATGACAGGTCCGGCGGAGACGGTGTTTGACGGTGAGATCGAATTGTGGGAGGAAATGTAAGATGCTTTTCCCAAGTGAGGTTTTTTTGTTTGTTTTTTTTCCGATTGTGCTGGTGGTCTACTATGCGCTCTTGAGAAAGACGAAAACCCTGAAAAATATATTTCTGCTGGCGGCAAGTCTCTTTTTCTATGCATGGGGTGAGCCGACGTATGTATTTTTGATGATCGCGACAATCCTGGTCAATTGGATTTTTGGTATTTATGTGGATGTATTTCGAGAGAAGAAGGCAGTGGTCACAGTGCTGTTTGTGCTGCTGGTGGCGGTCAATATCGGCACACTGGGATGGTTTAAGTACAGTGAATTTACGGTATTGCAGATCAACCGTTTCCTGCACACAAACATTCCAGTCCCGATTGTACCGCTGCCGATCGGCATCTCGTTCTATACGTTCCAGGCAATGTCGTATGTGATCGATGTCTACAGGAGACGCGGCAAGGTGCAGAAGAATCCTTTGCAGGTAGGGCTTTATATAGCATTGTTTCCGCAGCTGATCGCAGGACCGATCGTGCGTTACGAGACGATTGCAGACCAGATTGAACACCGTGTCGAAACGTTAGCGGATTTTTCTGCGGGCGTGACTAGATTCTGCATTGGTCTAGGGAAAAAAGTGCTTGTCGCCAACAACATGGCAGTGATCGCAGACAATGCATTTGGACTGATCATCAACCATGAGTTTCAGGCGTCAATGGGCATGGCATGGCTTGGTGCGATTGCGTATACGCTCCAAATCTTTTTTGACTTTTCTGGATATTCGGATATGGCGATCGGTCTTGGTCAGATGTTTGGATTTCATTTCGAGGAGAACTTTAACTATCCTTATATCTCCAGAACAGTGTCAGAGTTCTGGCGCAGGTGGCATATTTCTATGCAAACATGGTTTCGAGATTATGTGTATTTTCCGATGGGAGGCAGCAGGGTTTCGAAGCCGAGGCTTATTCTAAACCTTTTTGTCGTATGGCTGCTGACTGGCATGTGGCACGGTGCGAACTGGACCTTTATCTCATGGGGGCTGATGTATTTTGTGATTTTGACTGTTGAGAAGCTGACGGGGCTTGGCAAGAAAAATTACTGGTGGGGTCATTTGTATACAATGGTGCTGGTCATGATCGGATGGGTGATTTTCCGCTCGACAGGGATGGGAAATGCTTTTTTGTACATCAAGGCAATGTTTGGCATCGGTGCGAAGGGAATTATTGACAAAGCTGTCTGGGCATACATCGCTCAGAACTGGATATACTTTGTATTTGCAATCATCGGTTGTGCACCTATCATGCCGCGGATCGATGAGAAGCTGAAAAATAATCAGATCTGGCAGGCTGTCTATGCAGCAGGCATCGTGATCGGTCTGGTGGTCAGCGTATCATTTATCTGCAACAATGCGTACAATCCGTTTATATACTTTAATTTCTGATGGTTGATTTGGATGCGATTGGAAAGGACAGGAGATGAAATGAAAAACAGGGACAGATGGATTACGATTGCCTTTCTTGTTTTTATATTAGTGATACCGCTTGTGACCGTGGTGCGCAATCTGCTGCCAAGCCGGCAGGAAAGTGCGCTGACAGACGAGGAGCAGGCAGTCTTAGAACAGAACGGAACACTGGTGAATGGGACACAGGCAGGCGCGAAGGATGAAACAGTGCAGGGCGCTGCGCAGAAGGAGACGGGCTTCGCCGGATTGCAGAAGGGCATCAATCAGTTTACAGACAGTTTATTTGGACGGACGAAGCTGATTGGCTTTAATACAGAGCTCACTTCACTGCTTACCGGAGGGACATACATTGAGTCCACACAGACGCTTATGGGAAAAAATAATATGTTTTTCTATAAGACAGAACTGGATGGACATCCTATTTGGGATTATATGGGAATCAACCATTTCACGGAGGAGGAGATGGCAGCGATCGCGGCAAATCTTGCGGCGACAAGGGAACATCTTGCAGCGAGGAATATTGAGTTCTATACCATGTGTATTCCAAACAAAGAGATTATCTATTCAGAGAATATGCCGGATACGATCGCGCGGGTCAACGATGTATCCCGGGGGGAACAGCTTGCGGCATATCTGCGTGAGAATACCGACTTGGTGTTTGTCTATCCCAAAGATGCACTGATGGCGAACAAGGATAAGGCGCCGCTGTATTACATTACGGATTCTCATAGCAATCAGATTGGAGCTTTTGTGAATATGCAGGAGTTTTTCAAGACGGTTTACGGCACACACGCGGAGATGGATTCTGTCCGCTTTCGGATAGACGCGACAGATTATTCGGGGGATCTGGTCATGATGGCAGGTTTGGCGGATAAATATAAAGTGGATACAGTGTATGTGTTCGAGCCGGATTCGGCGGACAAGTCACAGTATCATGATCAGGTACTGCTGTATGTCGGGGATTCTTTCGGCGGATTTCTCTCTCAGATCTGCAAGGGATATTATAAGGAAGTATACTGGGAGGACGCGCGGGATTTTCAGTACAGTATGCTTGACCGGTATCAGCCGGATGTCGTGATCTGGGAGCGTGCAGAACGTTACTGTGAGGTATTTCGGGAACCGATTTTAATCAAGTAGTCGTTGGGAAAATAAAAAAGAAAAAATGTACCATAAAAATACGCAGGAAGAAACGTATATAGAGTACCGGGAGGGGGTCCATGTGGAGGAAAAACAGTTCGATGCATGCATGGAGCGCATGAGGTCTGGTGACAAGAATGCACTGCATGAAATTTACGAAGCGTATCTGGGATATATTTATTCTATTGTACTCCAGATTGTGTCAAAGCGCGAGGATGCGGAGGATGTCACCAGTGAGTTTTTTATGAAACTATGGCGGCTTGCAGATACATATCGCGGCGGGAACGGACACCGGGCATGGATGGCGGCGATTGCCCGCAATATGGCAGTGGACTTACTCAGAAAGACAAAACGGGAAATATTGACAGAGGATTTTGCGGACACCACGACGGAGACCGTATCGGATGCATGTGTTGAGCAGGAGGTGCTCTCGGATATGAGTCTGCGACAGGCGCTCGGTACGCTAAAACCCAATGAGAGGGAGGTTGTGCATTTAAAGATTTTGGGAGAATTGACTTTTCAGGAGATAGCAGATATTCTTAAAATTCCACTTGGAACAGTAACCTGGCGATATCAGAATGCGATCAAGAAATTGAGGAGATGCGGTTATGAGTAAGGATTTGGAAAAAGAATACAAGGCGCTCATGGACAGTGAAGCGCCGGATCTGTGGGCACGCATAGAGGCAGGCTTGGAGCAAAAGCCAGTGAGCCTGCCTCGTGACAGCATTGTCAAGAGTAAACGGCAGATTAAAATGTGGGCAGGATTGGCGGCAGCCTGTGCGTGTGTGGTTTTGAGTATTCCGGTCATAACAAGGCATCTGGCATCTGACGGCGGTAAATCCTATACCGCAGCGCCAGACAATCATACAGCCTATATGGAGTGCGCACCGGAGGCGGTCGCGGAAAATACTGATACAGACAATAAATGTGTAGCTTTGTCGGGCGGTGCTGGCAGCGAGGGAAGTGCACAGGTGACAAACGATGCAGCAATAGATTCAAATGTAGCTGCATCAGACAGTACAATTGATATGGTGAAATCAGACACATTAAATGATGAAAACGCAGATTCGAATGCGGAAGTTACAACAGCACAGAATGAAAACAGCTTTCAAGTCACTGTAGAAATTCTGGATACGGATGTCCGCATGAACAGCGGTATTTTGTATACAGCCAGCGTACTTTCATCAGAGTATACCGATGTGCAGACGGGCAGTGAAATCAAAATTTTTAGCGCCGCATTGGCAGAGGGCGGCGTGATCTCGCTGGAGCAGTCACATACGTATGTTCTTACACTTGCACAAAGTGCGTCAGACAGCGAGGAGGATGAGACTGTCTATACGTTGCAGGCAGTCGGAAATCCTTGATTTTGGTGGTATATTGATTGAATATTTATGATGAATCAGGGTAACAATAAGCTCATCGGAGGCTTTTCTGTAATGGAAAGTTCGATGGCGTGTTTAGAAAAAAGGAGGACAATTGTTTATGAAAAAAAGAACAATCGTGAATAAAATAGGAATGGCCGCAATCATAATGGCACTTTCCTTGTCAGCGCTCACAGGCTGTGCCAATGGCGGAGACAGAACATCGGACGAGGTATCGACGGAGGAAAATGCGGATACGGCGGGAATGGTACATCTGGACAGTGCAGATGAGGTGTCTGCATTTATGGATGAGGTGTATGGGGGCGTGGCAGAAGACCTGCTCCCTATGGAGGTAACGACGACAGAGCTTGATTTGGGGGATGCGGACTTAATTTCGTATCACACGGGGCTGTCGGATTTGAGCGGCATTGAGGGCATTTATCTGTCAGAGTCTATGATGTCCTCTACAGCCTATAGTGCTGTGTACATCAGAACTACAGATGAAGCGGATGCAGAAGCGATCCGCCAGCAGCTCATGGACAATATCAATCCGGCAAAGTGGATCTGCGTCACAGCAGAACAACAGTACGCAGTTTTGCTTGGCAATGATATCTTCTTTGTGATGGGACATCAGGATACGGCGTCCGCAGTGCTTGAGAAGGCGATCGCGGCGGCAGAGACACGGAATATGAAGGTTTCAGACAAGCTTGAGAAGGCGAATCCAATATAATAGGAGAGGCTGCTATGCTTTTTTCCAGTATTACATTTTTATATTTATTTCTACCATTTACCATACTGCTCTATTTCTTTGTGCCGCAGAAGGGGCGGAATTTTGTACTGTTTGTGATGTCAATTCTGTTTTATGCGTGGGGAGAACCAGTGTATGTTCTCCTCATGCTCGCGCAGATTGTGATTTCCTATGTACTTTTGTGGTTTGTGGACAGATTCAGGGGCAGAAGAGCAGCCGGAATATTTTATATTCTGTCTGTTCTTTTGCCGTTTGCGGCATTGTTTTACTTTAAATATTTTAAGTTTTTTATGGAGACACTGTTTGGCATCCAGACAAAGACAATTGCACTTCCGATCGGTATTTCATTCTATACCTTTCAGATCGCAAGTTACTGTGTTGATGTGTACCGCGGCAGGGTGGAGCGACAGAAAAATCTTGTCACCTATGCGGCGTATGTGACGCTGTTTCCACAGTTGGTGGCAGGGCCGATTGTTCGTTACAGTGAGATTGAGCGGACACTCACGCAGGGCATTGATTTCTCGAATTTTCATATCAATTTTGAGCGGGGTGTTGTTCGCTTTGCCGTCGGGTTGGGGAAGAAAGTACTGATCGCCAACGTCATCGGCGAGTTTGTGGCGGAGGTCGCAGCACTTGGAACGCGCAGTCTGGCGCTGTCATGGGCATATGCAATCGCGGTGTCGCTACAGATTTATTTTGATTTTTCCGGGTATTCGGATATGGCGATTGGATTGGGCGGTATACTTGGCTTTCAATTCCCGGAGAATTTCAGATATCCGTTTATTTCCAGAAGTGTGACTGAGTTTTGGCGGCGGTGGCACATTACGCTCGGTGCATGGTTTCGAGACTATGTATATATTCCGATGGGAGGAAACAGAGTTTCTATGCCGCGGTGGATACTGAATATCCTTGTAGTCTGGCTGTTTACGGGACTATGGCATGGAGCGGGATGGAATTTTATCACATGGGGGCTTTTGTTTGCTGTGCTTCTTGTCATGGAAAAAGGTGTGACCAAATTGCTTGGCAGCAGGGAGCGATTGGCGGATACGAAAGACTTTGCAGGAGTGACGGCAGGGATTTTGAAACATGGATATGTGGTCTTTGTGATTCTGGTGAGTTTTTTGATATTTCACAATGACAGCCTGTCCGATGCCTTGGCAGACATTCAATCACTGTTTGCGCAGGGGCGTTATATTGGACAGGGGACCGAGGGTGTGGAGCGCGCGGTGTACGCGTATGTGCTGCGTAACCGGATGGTGATACTGTGCGTTGGATTGATTGGTGCAACACCGCTGCCGCTGTGGATTTGGACGAAGCTACAGGAAAGGCTTCAGACAAGCAGACTTGGAGACAGGGCAGTGCATGTGCTAATGGGATTAATGGTGCTGGGATTGATGGTGCTGTGTACTGCTTATTTGATTGACGGATCGTTTAATCCGTTTTTGTATTTCCGATTCTAGTAGAGTATATTGGTTTGAGAGGTGGTTTCATGAAGGAATGTAAATGGAAGCGGCGTATCACGATCTATGGATTTGTTCTCTGTCTGGTGAGTATGACGGTGTTGATGGTGATTTCGCCGAAGGAGACTGTCTCTCGTGCGGAGCGCCGCCGTCTGGCGGAAAAGCCTAAGCTGACAATAAAGAGCTTAATGGATAAATCCTTTATGGATGATACAGAAAACTATCTGCTGGACCATTTTCCGTTTCGGGATGGGCTTCGGCGCATCAAGGCGTATTTTGCCTATGATGTATTGCAGCAGAAGGAAAATAATGACATCTATGTCGCAGACGGACACGCGGCGAAGCTGGAATATCCGCTGAACGAGGCGTCTATAAAGCGGCTTGCCGCGAAGATGAAGGGGCTTCGGCAGCAGTATTTTCCAGATCAGACTGTGTGGTATGCCATTGTGCCGGACAAGAATTATTTTTTAGCGGAACAAAACGGTTTTCCGTCGTTGGATTATGAGCACATGAGCAGTCTGCTGTCGCAGGAACTTGGTGCAGACAGTGCGTCAGACACCGCATTTCGATACATGGACATCACGTCAGATCTGACGATTGATGACTATTACCACACAGACACGCACTGGCGTCAGGAGCGGATTCTTGCTGTGGCGCGCCGTGTTGCAGATACACTTGGCATGGGCGGTTCTCTGTCTTTTGCAGCGGACAGCCAGGGAGCGCTTTCGGAGAATATAATCAAGGATTTCTATGGTGTCTATTATGGTCAGGCGGCACTGCCTATGGAACCAGACAACATTGTATATCTCACAAGTGCAGTGACGGATGAGGCGCGGGTGTGGAGCTTAGAAGAGAATACACAGAGTGGCAAAAATGCTGGCAAGGTGGTGCTGCCGGATGAGGAAGGAGCAGTCTGGAAGGCGGTCTATCAGACAGAAAAACTTGAGGATGGAAAAAGTCTTGACAAGTATGATATGTTTGTGGGCGGTGCATCGTCCTTGCAGATTATTCGGAGTCCGAAGGCTGCTACAGAGAAACGAATCATTCTGTTTCGCGATTCGTATACCAGCAGTCTGGCACCGCTCTTGTTGGAGGCATATAGTGAGATTGTGCTGATTGATCTGCGCTATATTGACTCTGCGCGGATTGGGGCGTATGTGGATTTTGCGGGGGCGGATATTTTGTTTTTGTATAATACGTCGATTGTCAATCACTCGGAAATGCTGAAGTGATGGATGTTTCATGATTCTATATCATACGTTCTGTTAAGTGAGTGTAACGAGAAGAAATAATTTCATAAATAAGGATGTTTACAATTTCATCAAAATCTCCTTTTTAATAGATGACCGGTCTAAATAATGACAAAAAGGAGATTATGAGATGGATACAGTAAGAATAGAACTAAGATTATATGGGAATGGCTCGATCAAGACAAGCTGGTACAAAGTACCCGGCGCAGTTAGATACCATGCATACATGACCCAGAGCGGGCAGTCAGGATATCTATACAACAATCAGAACCTCACCGTCAACTGCTTCGTGAGTCCAAGCAGATTGCCAATAAATAAGGACTTTAGGATGTATGTCGATGCCTACAACAGTGCCGGCACAAAGATTGCAGCCGGAAACAGCTACATGAAAATCACATCCTATACCTATGATCCCAATAAGGTGCCCAATAACGTGCCGGAGCTACAGGGACTGGAGGCGCCTTCCATACAGTCTAAGAGCGCGACACAGACAAGTGCGACAATCACATGGTATGCTCGGTCGAATGCGATAGGATATCGTATTAATTTTGATAACAGAGTCTATGAACTCACTGGCACAAGTAAAACGTTCACCGGGCTAACTCCGAACAAAAGCTATACATTTATGATTCTCACTAGGACACTTGACGGGGATGGTTCTTATGGAGCGGCGCAGAAAGTGACAACACCACCGATCGCACCCTCCAATATCAGTGCAGTCAGCACGACAGATACAGCGACCGTCAGTTGGAATAAAGTGACAGGAGCAACCAAATATACCATCAGCTTCAACAACAGGATTTATACAGCATCCGGCAGCAGTACCTCGCTAAAAATCAGCGGTTTGCAGCCTGGGACTTCCTATGATTATAAAATCTGCTGCCACAGTGCGGACGGCGCTGGAAACTACAGTCCGGTAAAGAGTATCATGACACAGCTGAAGCCGCAGGTGCCCAAAGTGCCGACAAATATCAATAAAAGTGCAACATCGTCCAGTGCGACAATCAGCTGGGGAGTGGTGTCCGGTGCCACAGGCTATGATCTAAAATTTAATGGGAGTGTGTACAGCCTGACAGAAAACAGCAAGACCATCAGCGGGCTACAGGCGGACACTAGCTATAGATTCCAGGTGCGTGCCAAGAGTACAGTCGGCGCCAGTGCATACAGCACAGAGCAGACGGTGAGGACGACAGTCGCAACGCCATCCAATATTACGAAAAGGTCCTCAGAGGGATCTGTGACGATCAGTTGGAGTCCGGTGGCCAACGCGACTAGTTATGATCTGCTGTTCGACGACAAGACCTACAGCCAGAAAGACACAAGTAGGACGCTGACTGGACTGAGGGCAAATACAGCGCACAAATTCCAGGTGCGCTCCCAAAATGCAAACGGCGTCAGTCCATACAGCCCCGAGCAAACTGTGACAACAGCGCCATATGTTCCGAATGTGGATGTGGTTTCGTCAACAACGCATGATACAGCGACACTAAACTGGCGTAGTGTACCGGGAGCGACAGGATATGACATCAAATTCGATGGGACAGTGTATTCAGTGCCGTCCAGCCAAACTTCCAAGAAAATAACAGGACTCAAGCCAAAGACGACTTATAAATACCAAGTGCGTGCTAAGAATGAAGATGGGGCAAGTGCATACAGCGCTGAAAAATCTATCACGACGCAGAAAAAGCTGCCGGACATGCCCACAAATATCACTGCCACAAGCACAGACAAATCAGTGGAAATAAAGTGGGACAAGGCGGCTTACGCCACAGGGTATGATGTCCAGTTCGATGGCTCTGTCAGCAGTGTGACGGAAAACAGCAAGAAGTATGTATTGTTAAGATCAAACACCAATTATGCTTACAGCGTGCGGTCCAAAAATGTTGATGGATACAGTGCGTATACACCCAATAAGGGAATATTGACAGCGCCAAGTGCTCCGTCAAGTATCAGTGCAGTCACAGACGAGGATTCGGTAAGCCTTAGCTGGGACGCTTCAAGAGGTGCGACAGGCTATGAAGTGGAGGTTGACGGCAGGAAATACAACACAACTGCCAATTCATATAAAGCAACTGGGCTGACACCCAATACAGATCATAACTGTAGTGTGCGGGCGAAGAATAGCGGGGGCACCAGCACGCCAAGCGCTGTCAAGAAAGCGAAAACCACCCCTAAAGCGCCGGCGTCACCGAGCGCGACCGCCACAAAGAACAATGTGACTGTCAGCTGGCCGTCCGTGTCCGGTGCAACGGGGTATGATCTGCTGTTTGACGGAAAGAAGTACAGTACGTACAATACCTCACATAGCGTAAACAGGCTGACGCCTGGCACGAACCACACCTATGCAGTAAGCAGCAAAAATGCGGACGGTGCGAGCCGCTACAGTCCTGCAAAGAACATATCAACCCTGCCCAATGCCCCTGAGAGACCATCCGATGTCAGCGCGACCGCAACCAAAAACTCAGCGACAGTGAGCTGGAAGGCAGTGAGTGGCGCGACGGATTATGACCTGATATTTAACGGAACTACCTACCATGTGACAGGGACGTCCAAGACGATCACAGGACTGTCTGAAAATACAAGATATTCCTATAAAGTGAGGGCGAACAACGCCGGGGGATCCAGTGCATATACATGGGACAATTATATTACGACGCTGATGACCCCTCCAGCGGTGCCGACCAACGTGCGCGCCAGCGCCACACATAATACGGCGACTGTGAGCTGGTCTCCAGCAGCCAGGGCGACAAGTTATAAAATGGTATTTAATGGCGCCAACTACACAACAGGAAGTACTGCGTATACTGTCAGGGGACTGAATCCCAACACAACTTATAGTTATAAGCTATGCGCAGTCAATTCAGGAGGATCGAGTGCCTATACGCCGTCCGGCACCGTGCGGACACTGATCGCGCCGCCCGCAGCACCGACAAATGTCACAGCAGACGCCGCTAAGGACAAAGTGACGGTCAAGTGGAATCCTGTGAACGGTGCAACGGGATACGATCTTTTGTTTAACGGTACGACGTATGCCACGACAGAACCGACCAAGACTGTTACAGGTCTGAAGCCGGGCAGGGACTATCCGTATCAGGTTCGTGCCAAAAATGCAGGAGGAGCGGGCGACTACAGTCCGGAACAGAAGGTTCATACCACCGATATTAAGAAAGATGCGCATGCACCTTTGAGAAGGACAAAGAGAAGATATCCCGATGGAAAGCAGCTCTATACAGAGTTGGATCCCGTAAATGCCGTTACAGGAGCATTCATGTGGAGCTATCCATGGCTGGCAAGGGACGGAAAGGACGATTTGGCATTTGTGCCGATGTATGAGTCACAGCGCGGCAGCCACTATGGACGTATGGGGAAAAAGTGGACGCATTCCCTGAACTACATGCTCTATATGGATGATACCTACGTCTACTTTGAGACACCCGACGGCAGCATTGTGCCATTCTACCGAAATGGGACAAATAAAAATGCGTTGGCAGAAGGTGTGGAATCCAGCTATAGTTTAAAGACGGATGCTGACAATCATTATTATGTTATAGATGCTGATAACACTAAATACAGTTATGACAATGATCTGCATCTTGTCTCGATCACAGAGGATGGTCTGGTGGAATACCGGTTCGAGTCGGATGACAATGGAGATCTGGCAGAGATCACAGGCAGGCATGGCGAGAAACTGAAATTTACGTATCAGAATGGATATCTCGCCAAAGTGGCGGACGAGACAGGAAACGAGGTCAGCCTGCTGTACAAGGACAAGTGCCTTGCAGCCATTCGAAATGCGGAGGAGGACAGCATCAGCTTCACCTACGACGCAGACGGCAATCTGCTGACGATCACGGACTTCAATGGCGCAGGGTATCTGACGAACACATATGATCAGAAACAGCGTATCGTCAAACAGGTTGTGGCTGGCAGAGTTGAATACCGTGTGATCTATGATGAAGTAAACCGGGAGACTTATTTCCATACAGGAGACAAATATTTTACCAAATACACCTACGACGCAGACGGCAATGTCACAGAAATCAGCAACGACAAGACCGGAATCCGTAATAAATTTGACAGCTATGGCAGAATCACAGAACAGACAGATGTATTTGGCAATGTCACGGGGATGACCTACGACAGCTGCGGACGCATGGACAGCATCACCTATCCCGATGAGACGACAGAAAAGGTGAGCTATAACCAGCAGAATCAGCCAACGTTCGTCGAGAACAGGGACAAGACCACAACGCGCTATACATATGACGACAGGAACAACATAACTGCCATAACGGATGAAAATGGCAATACCAGTGTCTATGAATATGATGAGCAGGACAATCTCATCGCCTTTACAGACAAAAATGGCGCCAAGTGGCAGTATACCTATGACAGCAATAACCATTTACAGGAAGCGTCGGACTGTCTTGGCAACAGATATCAGTACGGGCATGATGCGGCAGGGCGGCTTGTTTCCTATACGTCTCCTACAGGCAGTGTGGTTGCATACACCTATTCTAAAGATGGAAGCCTGCTGAGCATGACGGACGCCGACGGGGAGGTGCTGTACAGTTATGACGCAAACGGAAGCTGCACCAGCATCACGGACAGAATGGGGCATAAACAACAGTTTGCCTACAATGAGGCAGGACAGCTGATATCTGCCACAGACGCGATGGGCGCAGTACATACCTTTATATATGATGATGAAGGAAATCTAAAGTCCGAGAAGGATGCACTGGCGTATCAGGAAAGCTGCCAGCGGAACCAGTGGGGCAGTGTGACCTCCTACACCGACAAAAACGGCAATACAACCAGCTATACTTTTGACGATGCGGACAGGCTTACCGTGGTGAGAAATGCAGCGGGCGGAGAGCTTCGCTATGCCTATGACATCATGGGACAGGTGACAGCCGTGACCGACGAAAGGGGACACAATACGTCCTATCTGTATGATCATGCAGGCAATGTCACAAAAGTGACAGATGCGCTTGACAACACAGTGACCTACACCTATGACGGAAATGGCAACATTCTGAGCATGACTGACGAGGAGGGCATTGTCACAGAATACAGCTATGATAGTGGTGACAGGCTGCTCTCCATCACAAGAGAGGAAGAAAGCATAAGCTTTGCTTATGATGAACTGGGCAGACTCATCTCTGTCGAGGATTCCTGCGGACATACAGAGACCGCGGACTATGACGGAGAGGACAGACTCACCGCCTATGAGGATAAAGAAAACAATCGAACCACCTACACCTATGACAGTGCGGGACGCATCACAGCGGAGACGGCGCCCAATGGAGCCATCACAAAATATACCTATGACAAAAATGGCAACTGTCTTGCAGTCGAGGATGCGCTCGGGCACAAAACTACCTATGAATATGATGCCAATAACCGCCTGACAAAAGTGACCGATGCGGCAGAGAACTGCGTCACATACGACTATGACGCGAGGGGAATGCTCACCACTGTGACAGATGCCAATAATGGCACAACGGTATATGAGTATGACGGCAATGGGAATTTAGTGAAGGAGACAGACCCCGCAGGCGGTACAAAACAGTATACATACGACCGTCTGAACAGAATTACCCGAATCACAGATGAGGAGGGACATGTTAGCGCCTGCGAGTACGATGCGTCGGGCAACATGACAAAGTATATTGATGCCAATGGCAATAGCTGGACCTATACCTATGATGCCATGGACAGAATGACAACAGCCGCGGACAAAGACGGCGCAGGCATCACGATGGAAT
>CAJUII010000041.1:23796-26315 GCA_910586405.1 uncultured Lachnospiraceae bacterium | reverse complement strand
GATGAAAAACGCCTGTCTTTGGCGTTTTTCCGCGTGAAACTTAGTACTTCTCCGCAAAGCAGCCTTTGCTGCGAGCGGAAACTGCCACAGGCGGTTAGAAGTACTTTTCACGCTAACTTCTGTAGTCCGCATTGATCTTCACATAATCATATGTCAGATCGCAGCCCCACGCTGTCGCGGTCTCTGTCCCCATATTCATGTCAACCAGCACCGTCACCTCCGGCTCGGACAAAATCTTTGTCGCTTCCTCCTCGCTGTAGTCTGTCGCTGCACCGTCTTTGTAAATCAGCATCTTTCCTGCCTTACTCTCGAAGTAAAGCACCACCTTCTCCGGGTCAAAGTTCACGCCGGAATAGCCAAGCGCACACAGAAATCTGCCGAAATTCGCGTCATGACCATAGATTGCCGCTTTGCACAGGCTCGAACCAATCACCGACTTTGCCAGAATGCGGGCTTCCTGCTTGGTTGCAGCGTGAATGACAGTCGTCTCAAACAGCGCCGTCGCGCCCTCTCCGTCCCCTGCCATCTTTTTCGCAAGATTGGTATTGACAAAGTTCAGTGCCTCGCAGAATGCTTCATAATCTGCACCTTTTTCGATGATTTCTGCATTTCCAGCAAGACCGTTTGCCAGCACGAGACAAGTGTCGTTTGTCGAGGTGTCCCCATCGACGGAGATCATATTATAGGAGTCAATGATACTGCTGCTCAAAGCCTCCTGCAAAAGCGGTTTGCTGATTGCCGCATCAGTGGTGATGTAGGCAAGCATCGTACACATATTGGGATGAATCATGCCAGAGCCTTTACACATACCGCCTATGGTCACAGTCCTGCCCCCAAGCTCTACTGTCACAGCGATTTCCTTGTTGACGGTATCCGTCGTCATGATTGCCTTCGAAGCCGTTGTTCCTGCCTCAATTGAATCTCCCTTTGCCGATACAAGCTTTCTGATTCCCTCCTTGATGCGCTCCATCGGAAGCTGCATGCCGATCACGCCAGTCGAACCGACAAGCACTGCATTTTCGGGAATCTGCAACAGACCTGCCGCAGTCTGTGCCTCCTCGCGGCAGTAGTCCATGCCCTGCTTTCCTGTACACGCATTTGCAATTCCCGCATTGACTACTACCGCCTGCGCATAAAGGCTGCTCTCCACGATCTCCTTGTCCCACATCACAGGCGCCGCTTTTACCACATTGGTCGTGAACGTGCCCGCCGCTCTGCACGGCGCGGTACTGTAGATCAGCGCCATATCCATTCTGTCCTTGTATTTGATATTTGCTGCGGTGCCCGCTGCCTCAAATCCCTTTGCCGCGGTCACACCGCCCTGTATCTGTTTCATAATTTTAAATCCTCCTCATAAAATATTGTCTATATACGCGAATAGTTTGCCACGACCCACATTCCAACAAAAGCAGCTCACTGATTAAATGCCTCAATATTCTCATCGTTTAACACAAAATCATAATAGTTCAAATCCTCGCGCTGTTTCCAGCCAACACTGTGCCAGAACGCATTCCCGATATCATTCTTGGTAAATGCGATCAGGCTCACTTTATTGATATTTTCATTTTTCAGGGCATCCATGCAGAACACCACCATCGCCTTGCCAATGCCGCGTCTGCGGTATGCCGGATTGACACACACATGATACAGACAGCCGCGCCTGCCGTCATGTCCGCACAGGATTGCGCCCACCACGAAGCCGTCCTCCACCGCGACCACGCTGGTCGTAGGGTTTCTTCGCAGAAAGCGCGCCACGCCCTCCCGCGAATCATCTATACTTCGGATGGCAAATCCCTTGATCGTCATCCACAATGCCCGCACCTGATCGTAATCCTCTATTGTCATCAATCTAACCATATTTCAATGCTATCCTCTCAATCTCACTACGCACCCTTGTACGCAATCTCTTTCGCCTTCATGCCCTACTGCGGACTGTTTGACCACTTTACCATCATAATTTATTATAGGAAGAAATACAACCATTTTCACCAAAATATTCTAAAATCATGCTAAAAGACTTCCCGATAAATCCGTGAAAAATCATAAAGCCCGCAGCCCAGAATCCTACAATAGCGTGGGAACTCCTTCATATCTAAGGCGTGGCAGTTCAGCAGTCTGGTTAAAATAAAAATCAATCTGTTGGTGCTTTCCCCGAATGCCCGACTCTGGAAGCCAGCTACAGACAATTACCTCGTAATTTCCGTCCTCCAACCCCCTTTTTCTGCTTTTTTGATAACCCTCCTGCGCAAAAAAGGGCTCCATGATATGCAAAACCGTGATGCATTTATGAATTTTTATGCATTATATTCCGAATATTATTCACTTGTTTTTCTATATTTTACACCTTTATTCATTTTTGTCAATTAAAAACTGTATAATTTTACACTTGATTTATACAGTGCAATGATGTATAGTAGCAATAGAGTATTTGAACATGCTCTAAATTTTTATGCTAAGGAATTGTGGGAAAATAAGTGATGCAGATTGCGTAGGATATTTCTTCGAGGATGCATGACAAA
>CAJUII010000041.1:0-23786 GCA_910586405.1 uncultured Lachnospiraceae bacterium | reverse complement strand
ATCGGAGAAATAGCCAAGTCAAGATGCGTCAGTTATTTTTCTACAGTTCCTAACTTTACAAAAAGGAGAATACATTCATATGAAAGAAAAAGTAGTACTTGCCTATTCCGGTGGTCTTGACACCACTGCAATCATTCCGTGGTTAAAGGAGAACTTTGACTATGAGGTTATCTGTGTCTGCATTGACTGCGGACAGGAGGAGGAGCTTGACGGACTTGAAGAACGCGCAAAATCCTGCGGTGCAGAGAAGCTTTACATTGAAAATGTAATCGACGAATTTTGCGACGAGTATATCGTTCCCTGCGTACAGGCAAACGCCATCTATGAAAATAAATACCTTCTAGGCACTTCTATGGCAAGACCGCTGATCGCGAAAAAACTTGTGGAAATTGCCAGAAAAGAAGGCGCTACCGCCATCTGCCACGGTGCGACCGGCAAGGGCAATGACCAGATTCGTTTCGAGCTTGGCATCAAGGCGCTGGCTCCTGACATTCAGATTATCGCCGCTTGGAGAAACGACAAGTGGACGATGGATTCCCGCGAATCTGAGATTGAATACTGCAAGGCACACGGCATCCACCTTCCGTTCTCCGCTGACAGCTCGTACAGCCGTGACAGAAATATCTGGCACATCAGCCATGAGGGTCTTGAGCTGGAGGACCCTGCAAACGAGCCAAACTACGATCATCTGCTCGTACTCGGCTGTACACCAGAAAAGGCGCCTGAGGAGGGCGAGTATGTGACAATGACCTTCGAGAAGGGCGTTCCAAAGTCTGTAAACGGTAAGGAAATGAAAGTTTCCGACATTATCCGGGAATTAAACAGACTTGGCGGAAAACATGGCATTGGCATTGTGGACATCGTGGAGAACCGTGTTGTCGGCATGAAGTCCCGCGGCGTCTACGAGACACCGGGCGGAACAATCCTGATGGAAGCACACCAGCAGCTTGAAGAATTGATTCTTGACCGCGATACATACACCTTAAAGAAAGAGATGGGCAACAAGCTCGCTGACACGGTATACGAGGGAAAATGGTTCACACCAAAGCGCGAAGCGATTCAGGCATTTATTGAAAAGACGCAGGAGTACGTGACTGGCGAAGTGAAGTTCAAGCTCTACAAGGGCAACATCATCAAGGCTGGCGAGACAAGTCCGTATTCTTTGTACAACGAAAGCATTGCCTCCTTCACAACTGGCGACTTGTATGACCACCATGACGCTGAGGGCTTTATCAATCTCTTTGGTCTGTCATGCAAAGTGCGTGCAATGAAAATGCAGGAAAATGAAAAGTAATACACTCTATTTAATCCTTGCACTCTATCTGGCAGTCATCAACCTGACTGGTTTTGCCATGATGGGCATTGATAAACGCAAAGCCGTCAAAAAACGCTGGCGCGTCCGAGAGTCCACGTTTTTTCTAACTGCCGTGATTGGCGGAAGTGTTGGCTGCATGATCGGAATGCGCACTTTCCATCATAAGACGAAGCACTGGTATTTTGTGTTTGGAATGCCGGCAATTTTCATTTTGCAGCTCCTTCTTGCGGCGGCAGTCATTCAAATATAATTCTAAAAACAGGGACGCTCGGGAAAGAATGCCATCTGATGAACTGGCAAACTTCATTTCCTGATCGTCCCTGTTTTTTATAAGCCTTTGTTAAATTCTAATTGATTTCTCACCCCACAACCAGCGAAAACGCCAAAAGCGATGCATTCCCGCTTCCGCGGTATGTGAGATATATCGCATGTACGCCATCCTCCAGCGCAAGCGGTGCGCTGAATTCCTCCCAGACATTTGTACTCTGAACCGGGATTTTGGCAAGCACCTCCCCGTCCCACCTCGTCCGCACTTCAAAGCAGCCTTCTGCATAGCCGCGCGTCTTGATGGCAATCGCCGTCACATTTTTACAGTCAAAGTACTTAAATCCTGCCGTTGCCGAGTCCTTCATATTGCCGACATAGCCCGGATTCTCGTCACCGTCGCGTCCATCCTGCATAATTTTCGGGAAGCGGTCGTCCCCCACATACATTGACGGCGTGTCCGTGAACAGATTGCAGGCAATGTATGCCCCGTACTCTCCGTCCCCCGCGAGCGGTCCGCCATTCAAGCCGCAGGAGGTCATCTCTGCCTGAACAATAGTTCCATCCGGCAGCAGTTCTATTTTTTCAGCGCAGCCCTGACGGCTGTACCATGTGCCGTTTGTGTGACGGTGGTAAAAAATATACCATGCGCCGCCAATTTCTATAATGCTTCCATGATTGTTTGCCCCGTATGCCATTGGGCGGTCCGCTGGCTTGTAGCTGTCTATATGCAGATCGCAATTGCTGACGATGACACCGCCATAGACAAATCCCTCGTCCGGCTTTTCGCTGACTGCATAGCACAGTTCATGCATCACGACAGAAGAGTAGACCAAATAGTATTTCTCTCCGACCATGCGGATTGAGGCTGCCTCAAAGTACTCATGCCCCTCAAAACCTGTGTTTTTGCTGTACTCACAGCCCGGTACCACAATCTTTGGCGCCTGCACTACCGTGAGCATATCTGAATCCAGCACTGTCACCATAGCACCGCTTCTCGAACGGTCTCCGCGCGAACAGAAGCCTGTGTACAGATACGTCTTATCCCCCCTTGTCAGCACGCCGGGATCAAACTGCGGCTCGTCGCCTTCCCGCTCTCCAAGGCGGGTATTGTCGTCATAATGCACATACCCATAAAATTCAAATTTCCCTGCCGGCGTATCGCAGACTGCAACCGACACGACGCATACCTTGTCCAGCACATAATACAGATAATATCTGCCGTCTGGTCCGATCGTGATATCCGGCGCGTACAGACACATTTTCCCGTCTTTGTTGAGCGGATCTGCATCTTTGGGATAGATGACACCCTCATAACGCCAGTCTGATAGGTTGTCCACCGGCGCTGACCAGCACACATAATCTCCCATACAGAATACATATCCGTTATAAAAGTCATGGGAGCCGTATATATAGACCCGGTCCCCAAACACATACGGTTCCCCGTCCGGTATGTACTCCCATGAAGGCAGATAGGGATTCAAAGCCTGTCTGCGTGTTCCTGTCTCATTCATTCTGTTATCCTCCTAAATTTTATTGTAGCGCATTTTTCAAACACGCTCTATGCTCTCGAAAAGATTTTTTTACTTCCGAGAGACGATTGTTTACGCGTTGTGTGCTATATGATACTGAAAGGCTGAAAATCCTGCCCTGCCGCCAGTCTCCTTTGTGGCATAGACAAACAGCCCAAAACGGCAGCCGGAAAAATGATCCATCTTAAAATACAAGTTGTGTGTGATGCCAAGCTGCTGCCAAGAATCTTTATCACGGTGAACTGTATCCTGACAATCTGCGGCTGCACTGGGCTGCGCATAAAAAAACCGCGCCTCGTCCTGCATCTTCATAAACTCCGCTTCGATCTTCAAGTGCACAATCCCCTGCTGTACCGGCACTGCCTCCCATTCCACCCCATCTGCATTGTCCTCCGGCATCGCCTGCAAGGACGCATTGTCTGCTGCTCTGCTTCGCATCACAACATAAAATCCATCGCTTCTTCGCGTGATGGCAATCATGCCATAACAGCCCTGCAAGGCACAAATTCCCGCATAATCGCCCACTTTTAATGCGCGGGCGTCCACGGTCACTGACCCTGCACACCGCGGAAAATACATTCTCTGTGTCAGTATATTGGCAGCTTGCAGCAGATTTTGACAGCGTTTCCCAGCCGTGAGCCAGAGAATCCCCTGCTCTGTGTCCGCCTTCACAAACCGCAGATCAGGCTCATGATTAAACTGCCAGATACTTTTGAGCCCATAACAGCCGTACTGCTCGCGCTCTTGTGCTTCTGAGAGCGCCGGCTTCTTAAAGTCATCGCACTGCACCAGCGGCTGCATTTGCTCATCCGCTTTTTTACAGGGCAGTTTAAACTGCGCAGGAATCCGCCTGTCTTTCCCAAAGACAGGCAGAGCCGCGTCCCAAGTGACAGGCACCAGCACCGGGATTCTGCCGACCGCGCCGTGGTCCTGAAACAGCACTGCATACCAGTCTCCCGCCGGCGTGTCCACAATTCCCCCCTGCGCGACGCCCTGATTGCAGTATCCTCTGTCGTCGATCAGCACATCTCCACCGACAAACTCCCCGTCAATGGAATCTGCCACGAAACATGCCTCCGTGCGCATCCACCTGTCTCTCAGGGAATGAATCAAAAACAAATAGTATTTTTGATTGATTTTATAAAAATGCGTCCCCTCATAGCCCAGTCTGGGATGCCCTGTATCGCAGACTGCCAGACGGTGCAGCCCGCCCGGAAGCGGCGCGCTCAAATCCTCGTTGAGCTGTGTGATGTATATTTCTTTATTTCCGTATGCGATATATACCTTTTCCTCATCAAACAAGAGCGAACAGTCGTGATAAAAGCCTTCGATACAGCGCTTTTTCCACGGTCCTGCAATGGATTCGGCAGTATACAGATACGTTTTTCCTGTGTCATTTGCCGCAAAGCAGACATAAAACATGCCGTCATGAAAGCGCAGCGAAGCTGCCCACATGCCCTTGCCATATATATTTTGGTCCTGTTCAAGCCGCTGTGCGGGCGTGCTGTCCAGTCGGTCATACACAAAAGCCGCGTGTTCCCAGTTCACCAGATCATACGAGCGCAAAATCTCGCCGCCTGGCATGAAATGCATGGTGGTTGTCACCATGTAATAAATCTCTCCGACTCGAATCACATCCGGATCGGGATAGTCCAGTTTTAATATTGGATTTACCATCGTATCACTCCTCTTGCGTTCTCCGCAAAGCTGGCTGCTTGTCAGCTCACAATGCCAAATCCGAGGATTGTAAACTCCTTGTCCTCATCACCCGGCTGCATTCTGATCTCGACATGCCATGTCCTGCGCGCTCTGCCCTGAAAACAAATCAGCGGATTGCAGTGTGTCCACCCGTTTTGCTTCGGGTCTGCCAGAAGCACCGCTTCCCCGTCCACAAACACCTGTGCACAGCCGGCGTTGGGCGCGCCCGAATCCTTGTACACCAGCACGAGACTGGTACAGCAGATTTCCATGATAAACGGCTCTGTACCTTTCTCATGCTTCCAATTATATGGAAACTCCTTGGTCTGTGTCAGATTCCTGTCCATCTCAACACTTTGAAGCTCCTCGTCCGTCTCTGAAAAGTCCCCGACAGAAATCACACGGACACTGTCCACGTTACTGCTGCGGTCATACAGCCATACGGACGCAAACCAATCTCCGATTGGCGCTGGAACCGCTGCCATCTCCAATGTATCCACATCAGCCAAACTGCTGTCCACCTCCTCCATCAGATGAAGCAGACCGTCCGCCATAATCTTATGCCCAATATTCGTCGGGTGATAGCAGTCGTAAAAGAATTGATTTTTTGTCACCACTCTGCCCTCGCCCGCCTTTTTGTAAAACTGCTCCACCACGCAGTCTCTGGTGCTGACCATCGGCAATTGATAGCGCTCTCCCACCACGCAGAGACGCTCCTGCAAATTTTCATCGTTGGCAAACACAGCAAACAGCAGAATGACTGCGGGGCGGTTCTCAGCCAATAATATCTTTCTGACCAATGAATCATAGCAGACACCTTTTGTCTCATCTCCCTCGTCATTGACCGCAAACTCCACGACCACGATGTCCGGCGTCACGGTGCCGTCCCTGCACACATCGCGCTCATATCGTATCATGCCAAGCTCGGAGGGCGTGCCGCCCACGCCTGCCTTTATATAGTGAATGTTCTCATCTACGCCTTTTCCCACAAGACGGCAAAGCCCCTCAAAGGTCTGATAGGCATAGCATTTGGTGTTGATGGGCACAGCGCCCGCGCCCTGCGTGATGGAGCCGCCGATAAAGGCGATGGTGATGTCCTCACCTCTTTTTGCCCGCTCTATGGCAGCTTTCAGGCGCGCATTGTTCCCAGTCTGCACCAGCGATTTGCTAAGCATTTGTTTGTATTCAGCGCACGAAAAATCAACGCGCGTCTCCTCCTCCGGCTCTGGTGCCGTGAAGCCATCATTCAAATAAAATTTCACTGTCGCAGACGCCTGCGCTGCTGCCCCGTCTTTCTGCGGCTCATCAAACACAAAGCGAAGCTGCCCCGGTATGTCATCATCCGCTGACCAGTCACACGCTGACAAGTTCAGCATATACTCCATGCCGTCCGCTGGAACTGCCATGCGAAGTGTCGTTCCAGAGCCATACATGTCTGACTTCCCATACATCTGAAAGACAAATTCCACGGTCTTGTCATGCGCGTCCATCTCCACGCTGACGCCAATACTGTGCACTACGCGCCGAAATCCCTCTGTCGTCGTGAGCATTCCAAGCATCTCTTCGTCTGTGATATTTCCAACGATACGCGCACTGGACAGCAGGCGCCCGTCATTTAAATAAATAAACTGCACACCGCTTCCGTCTGGCTGCGGCGAGCCTGAGATCTGTTTGTCTCTCATTATATAAAAGCCTGACCGCTTCTTTTCAGGATCTTTTGGTGCTTTCGGTCCTACCATACACTCTAACCTCCATATCGCTAAATATTTCCCGTCCGCCAGCTCTCTGCTGGTCCAAGATAGGACTCTGGCAGCACTGTATTCTCAGGATACAAAACAATCCGTTCCAGCACAATGCCGGGGTCCGCCGCATAGAAATACAACTGGTTTTCGCCCTTGCTAACAGAAATGCTAGACTCGATGATGCGGACATTGTCAAGCACGCCGCGGCTCCACTCTTCGCACGCGCTATCCGTATGGAACGACGATGAGACCGTGTCAAGCACGCTTGCAGGCTCGTCATTGACGCCAAAGGCAAGGCGCATGCGCATTCCTTTTTCCACTGGATTTCTGGATAGCAGATAAAACTGTACGACGTAATCTGCCGTGTGCTCCGCCACAAACGAATATCTCAGATACGGCGCCTCTTCCGCGCCAATCCACGATTTTGTCACAGGAAAAGCCTTCACAGCGGCACCCATTCTGCCGAGGTGTGCAAGGACCTGAAAGCCCTCCTCCCCCACATCCTTTTTCTCTGTAAAGCCGTCCGCATTCATGGCAATATAGCCCTGTTTCTCGATGTAGGCCCCCACTGTATAAGAATCCTCTGCCACCGTCTCCTCCGCGAGAAGCTCCAGCCGTCCAACCGTTTTTTCGCCATTGTCAAACAAGACAAAAATTTCTATCAGCGCACGCTCTCTGCCTGTTAATTTCGTTCTGTCACAAGTGACTGTAATCCTGTCCATTCCCTGTGTACAGCTCTCGACACTGCCCTTGGTTTTGTCAAAGCATACCCACGGCTTTTCGCACGCTATGCGGTAGGAGAAGTCCACCTCTCCGCGGCTGCCAAGCTCGATCACCACCTCTTTTGTATCTGGTCTGGTGAAATCATCATTGCAGGGATAACTGCTGTCCTGCCAGTGTTCCCCCAAATGAAATGCTTCCCCGCCCCGAAAGCTGACAATGATTTTTGCCATCGGAAGCGGAATCACCTCCTGCACTGACGGATACATCCAGTCGTGGGCGTCCCAGCTTCGAAAACCAGTGTGCGCAGAGTCCATCATATGATTCCACTTGCCGCCAGCCAGCGCGTGATAGGCGCGCACATACTGCCGGTCCTTCACCGCGTGCCGCTTTATGCTGGCAGCCAAAGCATTCGCTGCCATGCTGCCCTGTTTTGCATAAAAAGCATTCCAGCCCGCCTCAATGTGCATCAAAATCAGATGAAATGATGCCATCGCCGGGTAATAAATCATGCTGCAATACGCGTCCAGACACTCCTTTGGCATACGCTCGTTCAGCCGCTGTGCGGTCTCCATCAGCGCATGCACCTCATTCCAGACACGCTCACCCTCCCGAAAATGACAGGGATGATAGATCTCGGGCGCCATTGCCTCCGGGTGCCGCGCTGCATTCCATTTGGTAAATCCATCCAGAAGTACAAATAACTCTTGTTTGTCCTCCTCACTCAGGCGTTTTCCAAACTGTTGTTCAATCCACGCCTTTGCATATGCCTCGGTCTGATTGGGCTGGCTGTAAGTTTCATAATCATATGCCAAATCCATAAAATAGCACAGCGGATACTCAGCGCCCTTCACATCTCCCACATTGACAATCCAAAGCTCGCGCACGCCATACTCATACGCCTGCGTCATCTGCTCCCATGTCTTTGTCAGACGCGATGTGTTCTGCCACTCATAACTGATCGGACCGCCGTGATAGTCAAAATGATAATACATCCCATAGCCGCCGGAATGTGCCCTGTCCGCCTCCGTCGGCAGTCCTCTGGTGTTGCCGAAATTGTCCTCGCAGAGCAGCAAGATCACGTCATCAAGCTCCTCCCAGCCCCGCAGCCCCTCGCAGGTCTCGTCGCCATAGTAATAGTCCTCCACCTCTTTATAGATGGCAAGCATTCGCGGAATATCCTTCAAGTCCTTGTCCATATACTGACGCAGCAGCGCGTGCTGTGTCTTGATCGCGTCCTTGATTACCTGCACATTGTCCGCAAGCCCTGCGTCCTCTGGCAGCAGCATCGAATCGCTCTCTCCACGCATTCCAATCGTAATCACATTTTCATACGGCTTGTTTCGCAAGATGCCGTCCTTCCAAAATTCTGTGATGGCCTCCTTGTTTGACAAAAAACTCCACGTGTTGTCCTCGCCGTATTTTTGGTAAATCCGCTGCCATTCCTCCCCGGCGCGGCAGAGCGGCTCGTGGTGCGAGGTACCCATGACAACGCCGTACATGTCCGCAAGCTCAGCACTCGCAAGCCCCGGTCCCTCCTCCGAAAAGACAGAGTCCCACATGGCAGGCCACAGATAATTGCCTTTGAGACGCAGCAGCAGGATAAAAATCTCCTCATACGCCTTGGCATTGACGCCGCCAAACGTCTCCATACACCAGTTTCCAAAAGCAGGCCACTCATCATTGATAAAAAAGCCGCGGTATTTTACGGAGGGCTCTTTGGAGAGAATCCCGTCCCCGACAGACACTCTCACCGTGTCCTTTTTCTCAGGAGACACATCTCCCCAGTAAACCAATGGCGACACCCCGCACAACTCGGACAGCCGAAACATGCCGTAGATGGTTCCCCGCTTGTCACTGCCCGCGATGACCAATGCCTCCTTCACAGATGGCATCTGAGGAAATGGTGCGCTCACAACCTGTATCTGGTATACCTCCCGCTTCCCCTGAATCTGTGCGCCGCTCCATCTGCCCGATGCCTCCAGCATCTCCAGAAACGGGCTTTTCCCGAGCGTGGCAAAAATGACAACTCTGTCATTTTCACACTGGTTTGGCGCGGTGATCAGCGCGGGCTCGACGCCTGCCACCAGCCCAATGTCACACGCCACGCGCGCGCCTATCCGCTTTATGCCCTCATACGCCTGCGTCTCAATCAATAGCTGCGCAGGCTTGTTCTCAGGTGCCTTTTGTTCGAATATCGTAAAAGTATTCATCTGTATTCCTCTCAGTTAACGCTATTCAGAATATCCATTTATAATGATACCGTAAAATGACACACTTCCTTCTTGGTCAGCTCCAGACTGCGCGCGTCGGGCTGCGAACCGCCCATATAAATATGATAGGTTCCCGGATACAATACATGCTCACCCTTTTCATCATAGAGCATAAATGCCTCCTTTGGCAGCACTGCCTCAATCTGCTTGGACTCACCTGCCTTTAAGGGCACCTTCACAATCTTTTTCAGCTGCGGATTCGGCGCCTCGTCCCGCTCCAGACCGACATAGATTTGAACCGTCTCCGTGCCGTCCATCACTCCGGTATTTCTCACTTCTGCACGCAGAATCACGCCCGCTTCCCCACAAATGTCATCGGACACAAGCTTTGCATTCTCGTAGGAATACGTGGTGTACGACAGCCCATAGCCAAACGGATACAGCGCCTTCTGTTTCATATAGCGGTACGTTCTTCCCTTCATGGAATAGTCCTCAAACGCTGGAAGCTCTTCTGTCGTGCGGTAAAATGTCACCGGAAGTTTTCCCTCTGGATTTGCCTCCCCAAACAAAATTCTGGCGATTGCCGCGCCGCCCTGCGCCCCCGGGTACCAGCCTTGCAGAATCGCGTCAAGATGCGCGTCCTCCCATGTCACCGCCATCGCGCTTCCTGTCAAAAGCACCAAAATCACTGGCTTTCCGCTCTCTTTTGCAATTTTTAAGATATCGTGCTGCAAACCGGGCAGATTTAAGTTCGGCTTGTCTCCGCTTCCATATTCATTTCCAGTGTCGCCCTCCTCGCCCTCAAGCGAAGCATCCAGCCCCATCACCGCGATGATGACATCACTCTCCCTGCACACGCCGCGCACCTCAGAGGCACGGTCATTTTCCTGCGCAAGCCCGCTTGTCCTGTCCTTGTACAGATGGCAGCCCTCTGAATAGAGCACGCGCACCTCGTCCCCGACATAATCCTGAATGCCTTCAAGCACGGTCACATAGCGCGATGCGGTTCCCTCATAGTTTCCAACTAACGCCCTGCGGTTGTCAGCGTTTGGCCCGATCACGCCGATGGTATGTAGTTTTTCCTTCTGCAGCGGCAAGATCTGGTTGTCATTTTTGAGCAGAACGACACAGCGCTCTGCCACCTGTTCATTCAGCCTGCGCATCTTGGGCGAATCCACGACCGTGTAGGGAATCTTGTCATATGGATTCTCCCCTTTCTCATCAAACACGCCCAGCTTCATGCGCGAGGTAAACAGATTCACCACCGCTTCGTCCAGCCGTTTCTCATCCACCAGCCCCTCCTTCACTGCCTGTTCCAGATACAGGAATAAAGAGCCGCAGTTTAAGTCACACCCATTGTTCATGGCAAGGGAGACGGATTCCACCGGCGTCGCCGTCACGCAGTGCTGCTCATGAAAATCCTTGATCGCCCAGCAGTCCGAGGTCACATGTCCCTCAAATCCCCACTCTTTTCGCAAAATATCTCTCAAAAGACGCCCGCTTCCACAACACGGCTCCCCGTTTGTGCGATTGTAAGCACCCATCACCGTCTCCACACCGGCTTCCTGCACACATGCCTGAAATGCAGGAAGATAAGTTTCCCGCAAATCCTGTTCATTCACGCATGCATCGAAGCTGTGACGCACATCCTCAGGACCGCTGTGCACCGCAAAATGTTTGGCACACGCTGCTGTCTTGAGATACTTCTCATCATGCCCCTGCAGACCCATAATATAGCGCACGCCAAGCCTGCTGGTCAGATAGGGGTCCTCGCCAAACGTCTCATGTCCCCTTCCCCAGCGCGGGTCGCGGAAAATATTGACATTGGGCGCCCAGAACGTCAGTCCCTTATAAATGTCTTCATCGTCCCCCTCCTGCTGCATGACAAACTTTGCCCGCGCCTCTGTGGAGACCGCATCGCCCACCTGCTCCATCAACTCCTCGTCAAACGCTGCCGCCATGCCGACCGCCTGCGGGAAAACGGTCGCCGTGCCCGCGCGCGCCACGCCGTGCAGCGCCTCATTCCACCAGTTGTACGCCTTGATGCCAAGCCGTTCGATCGCGGGAGCATGATGCATTGTCTGCATCACTTTTTCCTCCAAGGTCATCTGTGCGACAAGTTCCTCTGCGCGTCTGCGGTACGCTGCCGTCAATTCTTTATTCTGAACCAGCTCCATCCTGTGTTCCTCCTCATTCTTGATTTAAAATATTGTCATAAGTATACATTATTATAAATCACACCCTGTTTCCATACAATGATATTTACTCACAACTTTTTGATATATCCTACGATTGTACTAATCTGATAAATCTGCTATACTCATTGTAATAGTTGATTCTAAACAGCATTTTATGGGAGGGTACATAGTGTGAAAAATTTATTTTTCACACGGCAAATTTGTGCTTACGCCCAAATTCGCAGATTTTGGTAAGAATGGAGATTTTTATGAACTATATTCATTTCACTGGGTACGATGCGCAGCACACTGCGGACTTTGTCTTTGACATTGCAGAGGGCTATGACTGCTATCTGCTGCTGATTACCCACACGCCTGCCCGCTTCTGCATCAACGGAGCGATTGAAGAATACCCTGCACACTGCGCCATGCTCTACCCGCCGCACACGCCGATCTGGTACAGTGCGTGCACCGACTTTTACAGTGACGACTGGATTCGTTTCTCATCAGATGAAACCTTTGTCAGGAATTTTCCCCTGACGACTTGTCCGTTTCAAATCTCGGACCCGGAATATTGTCATAATCTCATGCAATTGCTCACATGGGAGACTTCGCTGTGGACAGGAACTTCCCGAATGTACCATTATGCAAAAGCAGAAGATGCCGCCGCACAGACCGACGCCAATGACAATCCGACAATCTCTTATCTTTTGCGCATTCTGTTCTTAAAGCTGCGCGATGATGTGCTGCACCATGCCGCCTCCTCCCACGACCATGAACTGCTGATGCTGCGGCGGCAGATTTCCAACAATCCGCAGTTTCCGTGGAGTGTCCGTGAAATGGCGCGGCAGCTCCATCTAAGCATGGGACATTTACAAACGCTTTACAAACAGCAGTTCGATATCTCTTGTATGGACGATGTCATTGACTTACGGCTGCGCAAGGCAAAAGATCTGCTCGCCTACACAGAACATAGCATTTCAGAGATTTCAGAGCAGTGCGGCTACAAAAACATAGAACATTTTTGCAGACAATTTCACAAAAATATCGGCATCACGCCCGGAAAATATCGAAAATCTTTAGACGCAAATGGCTTGAAAAAATTCTGAAAAATAGTTCATAATTAACACTTGTTTTGCACACGACGATTGTGCTATTATAGTAATATTAACAAATATTTTCACTTTCATCTCGATATCTTTTGTATATATTCCAATAGAATAAAAAACATACAGAACATCTGCATTGTGCAGACTGATACCATATAGATAGAAACGTGGAAAAACCGTGACAAAAATTTTAATCAAGAAATTGTGATAAAAGAGGTGTAAACAGATTATGCATGTAGCAATATGTGATGATAATGTAGCAGACCGCAAGCATTTAGAGCGGCTGCTCTCGAGGGAATCCGACAAGCGTGCCGGCACGCCAAATATCCTGTATGTGGACTCCTACGGCGAGAAGATGCACTTTCTCGCCAATCCCCTAAAGTATAACCTGATTTTTATGGATATGAGTTCAGAACCCGGTATTGTGGAATTTATTCTTGAACATTTGGAAGAGATGGGATATCATGCGCCTCTTGTCCTGTATTCGGACAAGATTGACTACACCGCCATTCCAGACCTGCCAGACTATGTGGTGCACGCCAGAAAACCCTATATCCCGGACCCGCTTCCTGGTTTTCTGGCGCTGGGAGATGCCAATGTCACTGGTCATGTGATCTCGATCAGCGTACATACCGGCTCCATCCTCATCCATGTGCCCAAATACAAGATTATGTACGCTCTTGAAGAATCCAGCACATGCAGGCTGTATCTGACGGACGGCACCACGATCGATGTCAATGAAAAAATCGATGAACTCCGCCAGATTTTTGAACCGTATGAAGAGTTTGAGCGGGTCAACAGCAAGGGCATCGCCAACTTTAAATATGTGACCGCAGTCACGCCTGTCACCCTGGTGATGCAGGACTCCAAAGAACTAAAAATATCTCTCCTGCGCTATCGCGAATACAAATGGCTGAAACAGGAAATCGACGAGCAGCAATAAAAATCAAATTGTGACAATCACACCGCCCTCGTTGGCGTACATGCTGCTCACACCGGCAGCATCTAATATCAGCGTCTCCTTAAAATGCAGCTTCTCCTCAATGTGGCGGCGTACACACTCCGCTGCCTTGAGATTGTTGCAGTGTGTGATCATCAGCCGTTTCTTTCCTGCCTCCACTGCTTCTGCAATCGCCGTCTCTGCCAGCTTTGTCAGTGCCTTCTTCATGCCAATGCCCTGCCCTAGCTGAATGATGCTGCCATCTTCTGCCCCCATCACCGGCTTAATGTTGAGCGTGGATGCCACAAGCGCCTTCACACCGGAAAGCCTGCCATTTTTTCTGAGCGTATCCAGATTTTCCAGCACGAAATAAGTGTTCATCCCCTTCACAAACTCCTCGAGCTGCTCTGTTATTTCCTCAAATGAAAGCCCCTGTTCCTCTAACTCCACAATCTTGAATGCAATCTGCGTCTCACCGCAGGCAGCCGATTTGGAATCGATCACATAGATATCCTTAGCCCCATATTTTTCATGATACAGATTTTTCCCGAGTACTGCGCTGTTATAGCTTCCGCTGAGCTTTGATGACAGCGTAACCGCATACACATGCTCTGCCTCTGTCTCGTATGCTGTGCGGTATCTCTCTGGAGAGGGACAGGCGGACTTCGGACATTCCGGGCAGGCTGCTACGGCATCAAGGAACTCCCGCTGGTCAAATGCCATATTATCTTCCTTTTCATAGCAGTCTCCCACAATCAGTGTAAGCGGCACAATTTCAAAGCGTTCATCATTCTTTAATTCCTGTGGAAGCTCACAACAACTGTCAACAACTATTTTATATCCCATCGGTATCTACCTCTCATTTCTCAAAACTATCTTATCTAGTATCCATAACTATGTATTATCTTATCACATAGCGCATTATTTGAAAAGCACTTTTGATAAATACTTGCAGTTTCCTGCAAATACCAGTATACTAAAGCATGTTAATAATACCGCAAAAAAGGAGAAAACATGATAGCATTGGAGATAAAGATTACCAAAAACATGATGAACGCACTGCTCTTATCAGAACAGTTTGATTCTTTTCTGGTGGAGGAGGCTGTCATTACCACCTACAATACTTTTCATATTGACGGACATCTTGTCAGGGAATACTACAGCAATGAGGAGTGGGCGCATCTTGAAGCAGAATATCCATCCACTATATTCTCGAGCTGGAAGGAGATCCGCCCACACTGTTTCCAGCTCATCAAAGGCAAGAAAACACCAGCATCCTTCAAGGTGGTTCTTCACGCCACGCCAGCGCTGATTGAAAAAATAGCTGCAACTCCTGAATGCGGAGTTGCAGCCAACCTGATTCGATCCCTTGTCCTCAATATCCGATACGAAAACGGTAAAGTGACCTGCATCACAGGAAGCGCCTTCACAACTTTCGTCATGGACAAGAGCGTTGAGCGATTGTGGGACGCCTACGTGCGCCAGTTTTTATCCGGTTTGGGACTCGATTTTGAGCAGCGCTGAGAAACAATTATGCCTTTGTCATCTTGGAGCGGAATACCAGGCTAGCGAGATAGCCGAAGATCAGCGCCGCGCTGCATCCCACTGCTCCGTTCGTAAAGCCGCCCTTAAACAAACCGATAAAACCATCCTTGTCAACGGCCTCTTTCACCCCTTTCATAAGGATATTTCCATATCCTAGAAGCGGCACATTGGCACCTGCTCCCGCATACTCTGCGAAAGGTTCATACCAGCCCAAAAAGCTGATGACTGCCCCTGTACAGACCAGAAGCACCATCACGCGGCCCGGAAGCATCTTCGTGCGGTCCAGAAAGATTTGTGCAAGCGCGCAGACAACCCCCCCGACCCAGAATGCATTGATATAATCCATCATACAAAAACCACATACCTTTCCTTTTGAATTATAACAGTTCAGCTTTGGATTTCCTGACTGTTACATTGATTTCTACTTGGAATTAGTATGTGGCTTTTCTTGAATTTTATTCTATTGCTGATTTGTATTGTATTCTTTACTGCTATTTAAGTCGTCTCGCAAGCTCCATAACAATCTCACGAATATTTTTATTTTCACACTCAATGGTGAGATTGGCATATTTTTCATATAATGGTACACGCTCCTCATACAATTCTCGCAGAGTCTCGCCCTCCCTGAGCACCACACCGCGCTCAGCCAGATCACCCAAACGCTCCTTGATACCTTCATAGGACAGTTTCAGATAACAGACCATCGCAATGCTGCGCAGATGCTCCATCGCCGATTTATCATAAACTGCACTGCCGCCTGTGGCGATGACCGCCGTCTTGGGATGCAGCGAAGCATTCACTCTGCCCTCGATCGCAAGAAATCCGTCAAGACCATGTTCCTCAATCAAATCATGCAGTTTTTTTCCTTCCTGCTCCTGTATGATAAGGTCGGAATCCATGAAGGCCATCCCCATATTTTTGGCGAGCACCACACCGATCGTGCTCTTACCCGCCCCGGGCATCCCGATCAATACAATGTTCTTTGTCTTCAATGTACTTCACTCCCAGCTCTCAATTATTCGCCAAGATATGCGACCACCTCAACCTCACAGAGCACACCCTTTGGCAAATCTTTCACTGCCACACAGCTTCGCGCTGGATTCTGTGTGAAATACTTCGCATAAACTTCATTGAATGCCGCAAAATCTGCGATGTCTGCCAGAAAGCAAGTCGTCTTTACTACCTTGTCATAGTCTGCATCTGCCGCCCTTAAAATCGCTCCCACATTTTTCATAGACTGTTCTGCCTGCGCCGTGATCCCCTCTGCCTCCACGCTGCCTGTCTCGGGATTAATGGGAATCTGCCCGGAAGCATACAGGAAATCTCCTGCAAGAACTGCCTGTGAATAGGGACCTATTGCTGCTGGTGCTTTGTCTGTACTTATTTTTCTCATATGATGTTCCTCCTAATTCTACATTTTCTTTAAATCCTTTGTCGTTATAGTTCCGGCTCATCAAACGCCACAGTGACATAATACCCTCTCGTATTCTCCTCCACGCATACGACAGTGCCGCTCCTAGATTGGAGTCTGTCGCGAAATGGGATATTACCGGACATGGCAACCGCCGGGTTGATGGTATAGTAATAATTGCTTGGCAGAACGCCCTCTGTGACAGTGACTGCATCGCCCTCCTTCACTTGACCAGGCCGCTCCATCTTGAAATCCATCTTTCGCATATCGCTCACTTCCTCCTACTACCATCTTGTGACAGGATTTGCAAAAAGTCAAGAAAAAACCGAGAAGCTTTCCTGATAAAAGGTTCTCGGTCCTCCATTTGCCTGCTTTATAACATAATGTCAACCCGTGTGTTTGTCGGTTTCGCGGGTTGTTTTGAGTTGACCATAAAAATTGTGCGCGCACTGTTACGGTAAACAGCCGCTTCGCTGATACTGCGCGTCAGCGCTGATATTTTCTGCGACAACTGGATACAGCCATTCTTTGTCACTGCCAGGTTTCCACCGCTCAGCCGATTTAATTCATTGGTGAGCTTCTCAATCTCGGTATTAAAATTCAATCTATCCGAAATCGAAAAATGTCCATTGATGACCTGACTCGAAAGCCCTTCCATCTTTTTCATCATATCGTCAAGCTCTGTCGCACCATTAAAGCTCTCCTCATCGCCCTCTGTCTCGCCTTCTTCCTTCTCTGCCTGCTTGTCTAATTGCAGGCTGCGCTTGAGACCGGCTGCCGATATCGAGAGCATCACTGACTCATCATCGAGTTCCTGATTCTCCTCAGGCACAGCACTGTTTACGTTCATAGCATGCTGCTGTCCCTTGCCGTTTGAACCAGAGTTATCGATTGCCGCCGCTGCCCTGTTTGTCAAGGCAATGTTTGCATTTCTTACCTCCATAGACGCTCCTTTCCCTTATATACACCATGCAGAACCCCTCTTTCCGCACAGTTCTGTTAAGATATTTTATAAGTCTATAACTTATGGTGTTTTCTTATGGCATTTATCTATGTCAACTGCCTTCTTATATTATATCGAACTATTTGAGAAATAATTTAGTCTATTTTCTGAATTATTCAAACAATTTGCACAATTTAATAACTCGTCAGAATTTTTATTGAAATTCACTCTTTTTCAAGTGCCTCAATCACAACTCCATGCGCAATTCCTGGCACATTTTGCCCTTCGTTGAAAGAGGTCTTGTTGAGCAGAGCCCCTGTCGGCACAAACAGGATACGCTTCCACTCCCCCTTGGCAAGCTTGGGCAGTATATGGGCTGACAGCACGACCGCTGAGCAGCCACAGCCGCTTCCACCCGCATGTACATCCTGCTTTTCCGTATCATAAATCAGCAGTCCACAATCATAATGTCTGTCACTGATCTCAATATTTTCCTGCGAGAGCAGCTCAAACAACGCCTGCTGCCCGACACTGCCCAAATCCCCTGTAAAAATGGCATCATAATCCTGCGGCTTCCTGCCAAAATCTTTCAGGTTTGTCGCGATCGTCCACGCTGCTGCCGGCGCCATCGCACACCCCATGTTAAACGAGTCCTTGATGCCAAAATCCTCAATCCGCCCAACGGTGATCCCTGTGATGCCTACCCTGTTCTGATATTTGCCCTCATACACATTCTTGATCGTTTTGCCGGACACAGACTTTTCCGGCGCATGGATATGCTGCAATAAAAACCCCGCGCTGCCTGTCACTGTCCACGATGCATAGAGCGGCCGCTGCCCGCCGTACTCCAGCGGATAGCGGAACTCCTTTTGTGCACTCGCAAAATGGCTCGAGGTCAGGCTGATCACCCGCTCCGCGTAGCCCGCTGCCACGCTCATACTCCCCAGACACAGCGATTCCCCGCAGGTTGAGCACGCGCCATACAGACCAAACAGCGGAATATTGTAATCCACAAGCCCAAAGGAACTTGCGATGTTTTGTCCTAGCAGATCACCCGCATACAGATAGCGGATATCACCTGTCTCCGCGCCTGTCTTGGACAGTGTGAGTGCCACAGCCTCCTTCTGGAGTGCGCTCTCTGCCTTCTCCCACGTATCCGCCCCAAACATATCATTCTTGTCATCACTCACCTTGTCAAAGCTGCCCGACAGCGGTCCCTCATTCTCCATCTGCCCCACCACAGAGCCGCTGCCCATAATCAGTACTGGACTGCCATATGCCACGCTCGATGTGCCGAGTGCCTTATTTTTTGATGTATTATTTTCCACGAAATAGCCTCCTGTTTGTCATTGATTTCCGACTACTATACAACTATTCTGCCGTAAAATGTTAAATTTATACACATTGGCAAAATGCAAATCCTATATCCAAAATATATGCAAAAGAAAAAAGCATCTGCCTCTGTTAAACTGGCAAACGCTCTTAACTGGTTTACTATCAATATAATAATCTCAACCGCCTCAACATTAACTCGTAGGCATCAGCAGATTTCATTTTTATAAAAATGTTCTTAAATTCATTCGAATTAAAATACGCTACCGCAATGCTTACTTTTTTCTTTATCAAATCATACTCCTGCAAAGATTTGAGATACTGAATTGTTTTATGAAATGTTATGCCGGTAGGAAAATAGATTCCATTGGTCCCCTTTCCTTTAAAACAGGAATCATGATCGTAGACAGGATAGAGCCCCACAATCTCATTGTTACACATTTCCACCCCAAAATTGTCTCTGTTTCTGTCAATATTTAACGTGATATAATCCATGATCTGCATCAGCAAAAACTGTTCTGCATCCAGAGACATTAAAAAATGATAGCTAGATGACTTGTACGACATCGTAACTTCATTATGATAGCTCATAATATCCCTGTAATGAACCAATTCACTGCTCTCAGAAGTCAAAATCTTGCATACAGAACAATCCCGCTCAAAGATCCGCTCATACCAATACCTCGTCGGACTTTTTAACCCCAGCACGGACGCAATCACAGCCGAAACAATCTCGGACTTAATCTCATCCACCGTTTCCACCTTGAACAGTAATATTTCCTGATTCCTGTGAAGATAACATTTGGGCTTCGTTCCCTTGTTGCATAGCTCGCCCGTATATAATTTATCCCCCAGCTCTATGGTGTCCACAACTCCCGTCAAAGCCACCTGCGCCACCTGCGCGGAAAAACGATTGGCGTACAGGTTTACGCTGTCCCAGTTTTCTTTTGATGCACAGGACTTTATCCAATAATTGTCCCGAAAGCTCAGCGCCCTGCTCATAATACTGATATTGACATCCGATTGGTCCTCTACGCCGCAGGAAGTTAATATTTCCTTGCAATAAACTCTGTTCATTGAGAGAACACGCAGTGAACAAAACTTCCTGACACTGTCAAAAGTATACCTGCCATCCTTGCGCCTGATACAGATTGGTATGTAGTCTTTATTCAACAACTCAATCTCGCGTGTCTTTATATCGAACCTAAATACCTTTATATCTTTGTACATTAAGAGATATTCCATGCTTTATTCTAATTCCTCCCTGATTGGTTCGTAACAAAAATTATTATTTGAATAAAAACTGTCTTTTTCATCTGTTATTTTTAGCTATATTATTAAGAATACCCTAAAATCAAGGGATTCAGCCCTCCTGATTTAAGCGGCTTAAGCGGATCGCTCGGGCGGCTGATCGTTACCAGTTGGATATCCTCATATCCCACAGCCTGCACTAACCGTTCTTTAAAATCCGCCAAGTGTTGACCGTGTGTCATCTGCAAAGCCAGACACCCTGTTTCACTAAATTTTTTCGCTATCAGATAGCACATAATTTAATCTCTCCCCAAACTCATTCTCATTTCTTATTTTAGGTATCTGTAACTATTTCTTATTCCTTGCACAATCTAACAGATATAGATTAATCAGCGTCTGATATGGTATACCTGATTCACTGTTATTGCTATTCAATACTTATCCCTGAAAAATCAATTTCAAAATCTTCATATATTCCAGCCTTTACCTTATCTGAAAAAGAATATTCTTCAAATGCATCCTGCTCAAAATTGTAAACCATTATCAGTTGTTTCTTTAGGTCAACAATCCAATACTCCCTAACTCCTGCCGTCCTGTATTTAAATAACTTCTTATTATAATCCATTGCACGACTGGAAGGTGAAACGATCTCAATAATCCAATCTGGCGCGCCCTTACAGCCTTCGTCTGTAAGCTTATTTTTATCGCAAATTACAGAAATATCAGGCTCCACATAAATATCATTATCAGCATTTAAGAATACTGCAAATGGAGCTGGATATACTTCACAATCTCCGTCTTTACTATGAATGTAATTTCCTATTGTCCAATCAAAAAAATGTACAAACTTTTGATGAACTCTGCCAGGCGTAGCCATCATATATAATTCACCGTCAATCAATTCCGCCCTTTGACCATCTGGCAGATTATAGATATCTTCAATCGTATAATGGTCTAACTGCTTTGCTGCCGCTGTATTCATTTAATCACCGTCCTTTTCTATAATTATATAGTGCATTTGCTAAAGCTGCAAGTTTTTTCGTGTACTTGCCCCATACTATAAAACCAAAACTTCTAAGCAATTATACACTATGAACTGTTAAAAATCACAAAATCTTAACATTCATCAATAATTATGCTTACATTACTTTTTAAATTTTACACCTAAAAAGGTGCTGTATTGAATAAATCTACTGTATTGAATAAATCTACTGTATTGAATAAATCTATTATATTTATGGAAAGGAGTTCAGTAATATGAGCGAAAGGTTGTTAAAGGTTGGTGAGGCATCAAGATATCTGGGGTGTTATATCTTTTTCAGAAAAAGATATTTTGAAATATCCTACACTGGCGGAAACATCGCGTTCAAAGCCTCTAACTATACCATATCTGAGACACAGGATTTCCAAAAGGCTCTGCACAGCGCAAAGGACAGATCTGATGCTATGAGCTGACAACGCCAAAAAGAAAGTGAAAAGACTACATAAAAAGGGATGCCTTAAACTGGCTACCCCTTTTTCTTTAATACTATAACTTTATAATACATCGCAATTACCAATCAGACACTCCTTACCTTTAAAAGCAAACCCATATTTTCTGATGTTCTCTGCTGCAAATCCATCCGCAATAAGCTTTGCCTCATAGAATTTTTCTTCAATCTGATTCAGAGCATTTTCGACTGTTTTGGCAAGGTCTTTTTCTTTCAAGGGCTTGTGTACTTTAAACTCTATGATATAGGCACAGTCCTTTTCCCTGTCTTTTGGAATAAGCATGATATCATAACGCCCAAATCCGCTTTCTCTGTTCGAAGTAATCTGAAACCTTCCATCAAGTTCCACCATCAACCCTAATACAAACCCATGATAAAACCTCTCTGGCGCATCATCATCTGACACATTTTTCGCAATATCAAAGCTTGAAAAACTATGCAGTGCAATCTTATTCATAAATTCATTCATCGCGTCCACATCATTGATAAGTAATGCCTTAATAAAATTATTATATGCCGTCTCTGTACTTCCTCCAAACCAGCCCTTCACCATATCTTCAAACATACTTGTCACTTCCATATTTGTGAGTGCCAGCGTATATACTTTCTTTTTGCGCTCCCCAACACGCTCAAGCTTTACGACCTTTAAGTACCCCGTTGCAAGCAGTAAGCTCCAGACCGTGCCTGTACTTCCGTCCAACTGATTAAACACAATCTGTTCATTTAACTCTGTCGTCAGTGTCCTGCCTGCAAGCAAGTCCTCCATTGCATTTTTGACTACAACATTTCCCTGCTGTATCAGGGAATTTACAAGCCCGTTTCCGCTTGTGTCTGCCCAATAAGTATCATATTCTCCACCTCTATAAATAAATGATGCAATCGACCAAGGATTATAAATATCCGAATAAGAACCAAATGTAAAGCCGTCATACCATGCCTTTACCCCCTGTTTTTCCTCACCAAGCCCTGTATCATCAAGCGCCTTGAATACTTCTTCCTCCGTAAACCCGAACGATGTGGCATATTGGCTGGAAGTCGTGGTAATTACCATAAGATTATTTAAGTCTGAAAAGATGCTTTCCTTTGATATCCTTGTGATGCCTGTAATCAGACCACGGCAAAGGTAAGGATTTGTCTTAAATGTGCTGTTAAAAAACCCCCTGAAAAATTCAACCGCCTCATTCCAGTACCCCGACAACCATGCCTCCTGCATTGGCGTATCATACTCATCGAGGATAATAATAACATCTTTGTTATAATAACGCCGCATGAAATTCGCCATTGAGTGAACTGCACCCGATGCTACCACCCCTTTCATTTGGGGACATACGCTTTCGTAATAATCCTTCTCCTTTTTACTTAATAAATTTCCCTCAAGCAGATAACTATTCTGTTCATACAATTCAGCAATAACCTTAGAAATTTTATACTCCATGTCCTCATATTTTGTCGCCTTAATATTGGCAAAACTAAGAAAAATCACAGGAAATGAGCCTTGTAACTGCCTGTACTTTTCCTCACTCCAAATGGAAAGCCCCTCAAATAAATCTCCTCTGTCTTTATACCGACAGGAGAAAAAGCACTCAAGCATACTCATATTCAAAGTCTTGCCAAATCTGCGCGGACGTGTAATCAGCATAACATCTGTACCACTATCCCACCACTCCCTGATAAAATCTGTCTTATCAATATAAAAGGCTTTCTGCTCCCTTATTCTGTCAAACCGCTGTACCCCTACATTTACCAAAATCTTACTTTCCATAATTACACCTCGCAGTAACGAAATCAACCTACTAACAGTATACATGACATACCCCTTTTTCTCAATAGAAAAGTACCAATAAGCGCGAACGCACGTATGCCCCTGTATGCGATTTTAAGGCAGAGGTGGAACAAGTAACCATCCGAACGGGAAAAAAGGCTGTGTGTGCCGCGTGTGAAGCCGTAGGGCAAGGCGTGATAAGCGTACCTCTGTAGAAACGAAAAAAGGGCTTATAAAAAACCCTTTTTTCATCAATTTATTCACTCACAAACAGGTCTATACCGTTTAAAAGCAGGCTATCTATATCAGATTTCCTGCTCTTAGTGATTATACAGACTGTAA
>CAJUII010000040.1:26404-26549 GCA_910586405.1 uncultured Lachnospiraceae bacterium | reverse complement strand
GCACACAGCCGCATAAGGAAATATGCCGCTTCGCGGCTGCGGCTGTCGTGAGTATAATTAATGATGATATCCGCCGTGATGTCCTGTTCCGCCATAGTAATAAGACGCTGTATGGTGCACTGTCCCGTCACAGGCTACACCCAAA
>CAJUII010000040.1:0-26304 GCA_910586405.1 uncultured Lachnospiraceae bacterium | reverse complement strand
GTACATACACCGTTCACGTCACAGCTTCCGTCTGCATAGCAGGATGTCGCGGTGTGATGCACCGTCCCGTCACAGGCTACGCCCAAAGTACATACACCGTTCACGTCACAGCTTCCGTCTGCATAGCAGGATGTCGCGGTGTAGTGCACCGTCCCGTCACAGGCTACGCCCAAACTGCACACACCGTTCACATCACAGCTTCCATCTGCATAACATACAGGCGTGGGATTCTGAACAACCGTTCTGTGTCCTCTACCGTGATGTGCAAATGCTACATTGGACGAACTTCCGACCACGATTGCCGCCAATGCCACTGCTGCTACTATTTTTGTTACATTTTTCCGCATGATATTTTCCTCCGTTTTGAAAATGCAGGCGTGAAAATTCCTTAATCAGTTTCCGCATACATTTGACTCATTTCCTGTTTCATATATAATACGTTCGGATGGAGGTAATCCTTTCACTCTTTTTACAAAATATTTCCTAAATCCTGCGAATATAGACATGGGCAAAGTTCAGTCCCCGCCACATAACCCTATTATATGACAGGGACTGCTCGTAAACAAGCTAATTTTTAATTAATGCTCAAACCGGCACTTGCGTAACCTGCAACTGTATTAATCAAACTCAGTCCGCTTGCCGATGCTGAGAATACCAGCATTAGTCTTGTCTGGGCTGTTATCGAAAATTACTTTACTGAGGGCAATCGGAAACTCAAATCCGATCCGCCTTTCTGAGTAAATTAGACACTGACCGTTTGCAGCGTACAAGAGGTCTTTATATTTTCAATCTAAGGGCACTCCTATTCAAGAACATATTCATAGCAGCAATCCTCTTTTGCAGTGCCTTCTATGATGCATGTTTTTCCAGTGCTCACAAACCCTTTCGCTTCATAAAACTTTCGAGCCTTCGTGTTATCTTTGATAACCCATAGTATTATTTTATTGTATGCCTTTTTTCTTGCCTGTTGAATCATCGCTTCTATCAAAAGGGTTCCTATTCCCTGTCTCACAAAAAAAGGTTCAACATAAAAATCCGTAATTTCAATTGTTTTCGCATCTATGGGCTGTCCGTTTATGACGCCTTTCACAATTCCGTCATCATACAGCAGCATACCGTCCAGCCTATGTAAATTGCTATTATATTCTTCATACAAATTAACAACTTGCAGCTCGTTAAATGACACATAATCATTTTCAAATATTGGTCTGTATGCAACTCTTTTTCCAAATACAATAATTTCAGCAATTCTGGCAATATCTTGTTTATCAGCTTTTCTAATCATGTATATAATCCGCCTTTCTGCGAAAGTCACCAATGCGTCATGAAAAAAGAAGATTGAATCACATCCAACAAGGCAGGGTGACGCGGTCCCTGCCTGTTTATAACAAAATTTATCCAATCAGGCACTCTTTTCCCTTAAATGCAAATCCATATTTCCAAATCTGATCTGGCGAAAACCCATCTGCAATCAGTTTTGCATCATACAGCTTCTCGTCAATCTGGGAATGAGCGTTTGCAACAGTCTGTGCGAGATCTTTTTCTTTGGAAGATTTATGCACTTTAAACTCAATGATATATGCGTTGTCTCTTTCCCTGTTTGCGGGGGTCAGCATGATATCATAACGCCCAAAGCCGCTTTCTCTGTTCGATGTGATCTCAAATCTTCCAGCTAGTTCAACCATCAGTCCCAGCACAAACCCGTGATAAAAACGTTCGGGCGCATCGTCATCTGATGCATTTTTAGCAATATCAAAACTTGAAAAGCTATGCAGTGCAATCCTGTTCATAAACTCATTCATTCCGTCCACATCGTTCATGAGGAGTGCCTTGATGAAATTACTGTATGCCATTTCCGAATTTCCGCCAAACCAGCCCTTTACCATTCCACGAAACATTCGTCTGACTTCAAGGTTCGTGATGGTCAGCGTGTACCAGACATCGCCCTCCTCCCCGATCTCTTCGTCCTCCTCCAGAGTTCTTACATGTAACACTTTCAGATAACCTGTTGCAAGAAGAAGGCTCCACACTGCATTTGCGCTGCCGTTTAGCTGGTCGAACACAATTTTTTCATCAATCTCTGCCTCGAAGCTTTTGCCCTGAAGAAGATCTTCCATTGTCTGTTTTATCTCTGCGTTTCCTTTTTGGATCAGCTGATTCACAAGTCCATTCCCGCTTGTATTTGACCAATACGTATCATATTTTCCTTTTTTCCTGATAAACGATACAATCGACCATGGATTATAGATATCTGTGCAGGTTCCGAATGTAAATCCATCATACCATTTTTTAACTTTCCCTTTCTGGTCTCCTAATCCTGCATCGTCAAGCGCCGTAAAGACTTCCTCCTCCGTAAAGCCAAAATCTGTAGCATATTCACTAGAAGTCGTTGTTATAACATCAAGGTTATTCATGCCTGTGAAGATGCTCTCTTTTGCCACCCTTGTTATTCCTGTGATCAATCCGCGCTCAAGGTATTCATTTGTCTTAAATGTGGAGTTAAACAAACCGCTAAAAAATCTGACTGTCTCCTCCCAGTATCCTGAAATCCATGCGTCCTGCATCGGCGTATCATATTCATCTAAGATAATGATTACTTTCTGATTATAATAACGCTGCATAAAACCAGCTATTGAATGTATGGCATCAGTGGCCAGTTCTGCATTCATTCCTATTTTTATACCCTGATAATATTCCCGTTCTTTTTCATTTAGAAGATTTCTTTCTAATAAATATTCATTCTTGTTATATAGATCCGTAATTACCCGGGTGATCTTGAATATCATTTCCTCGTATGATGCTGCCTTGACATTCGCAAAGCTCAAAAAAATTACTGGGAATATCCCCTGTAGCTTCCTGTACTTATATTCCCCGTCAGAAGATTTTTCCTCCCATATGGACAATCCTTCAAACAGATCACTCCTGCCCGCATATTTATTTGAGAAAAAACACTCTGTCATGCTCATGTTCAGTGTCTTTCCAAATCTGCGCGGACGCGTGATCAGGGTTACTTTATCTGCATATTCCCACCATTCCCTGATAAAATCTGTCTTGTCAATATAAAATATATGTTGGGTTCTTACTTCCTCAAAGTCCTGATATCCAAGTCCAGCCTTGTTTTCATTCATACGACACCCTCCCTTGTTTGGAATGAATAGTTTTACTGTTCTGCCCACAGGCGTATTGCTTCAATAATTTTGTAACACTTTCGTCAAAAAGTACGCTCAAACAAAGCGCTGACCTCCATTTTATCCACAATCCCCTGCGCATCGACGCCCGGGTGCGTCACATAGATGCGGCACACCTGCTCTACAAAGGCACACTCCACGCCCAGCTTCTTCGCAATCCAGTCTACTTTGTGCCCCGCACGCATTTCACGCAGAATGATTTCCACCGTGGATTTGAGACTGCCCTCGGTGACGCCGCGGACAGGCCTGCTTTCTGTATGCTCTGTTAAATCTATCTTTCTGAACTGCCAGACGCGTTCTCCCTCCTCAACCTCTAGGACAGCCATTGTCACCGGCAGCCGAAAGCGTCTCGGTCCGCAGCTTCCCGGATTCAAATAGCATATCCCGCCGTCTCTCCTCTCCTCATACTTATGTGAGTGACCGTAGACGATGATGTCAATTCCGCTCAAGTCTTTTTGAAGGTGCTTGATGTTGTGCACCATGTAAATGCGCAGTCCAAACAGCGTGATTTCAAGTTCCTTGCCAAGATTTGCCGCCCAGCCTCTGTCATTATTTCCGCGCACTGCATAGACCGGCGCAACTGCCTTTAACTCCTCTAACACCTTCTGGTTGTCAAAATCTCCTGCGTGCAGAATGATCTCGCAGGATTGTGCGAGTTTTGTGACTTCTGGGCGAAGCAGTCCATGTGTATCTGACAGGACTGCGATTTTATGGATTTCCATCTAAATCCCCCTATCTATGCTGACAAAATAACAGTATTGCACTATCATGTCATCAAACGACAACGACAGCTAAAGGCAACTAATATCTGCCTTTCATAAAGTATCTTATACCGTTTCAAAGTTCAATTCATACAATTCAAACAGCGGAATCTCGTCGATTCCTCGCAACAAATCTCTTGCTCCTGCAAAGGTAAAGCCTTTTCCTTGATACAGGCGTTGCGCTGGGACGTTTCCCGGGACAACATCAAGCCGGATTGCCCGGTATCCCTTGCGGCGGGCAAGCGCAATGCAGCAGTCAACCATATATCCGCCGATTCCTCTGCGTCCCGCTGACGGCGCTACAGCGAGCGTGTGAATCACTAGAAATTCGCCACGCTTTAATGAAACACGCCAGTCACCCGCTTCATAATTGCCGCCGGGATTGTCGTTCAGCACAAAGGCGCCAAGCACGCTGCCATTCTCTACACAAGCGTACTGCCCGCCCTGCGCGATCGCTTCTCTCACGCTCTCCCTGCAAGGATACGCCATCGACCAATTGGGATAGTTGATATTTTCCAGCAAATGCCGCACGACGCTGCTATACATATCGGATACCAAATCCAGATGTTCGTCTTTACAGTGTATTAATTCCATTTCCCTTCGTTCCTCCAATCCGTTTTGCTATCACCCTCCATATTATCATACCGATATTGTACCAAAAAATCAAGCGCTGTACGCTCAAATCTCCCTCACCACAACCCTCGCGCCCATGCGGCTTAACAGTTCGTTTGTGATGCTCTGCGCCTGCTCCGCCACCACCGGCGCGGCGATTTCCCGATCGCCGTCCCTGCCGATCAGCGTGACGGTCATGCCCACGCTCACATTGGAAAGCGCTGTAATGTCAACCGCAAGCTGATCCATACAAACCCTTCCGACAATCGGCGCCTGCTGTCCGTTGATCAATACATTGTGTCCTCTGCCGGACAAAATTCTCGGCAAGCCATCTGCGTAGCCGATCGACACGATGGCAATGCGGCTGTCTCTGTCCGCCACAAAATCTCTGCCATAACCGACACTGTCTCCCTGTCTTACCTTTCGTATCAAAACAATCTGTGCTTTCAGAGAAAGGACTGGTTTGAGGTTCAGATGCAGCTTTGTCTGTGCATCTGGCGTACTCAAAACGCCGTACAGCGCAATGCCTGCCCTGACATAACTGCACTTGAGTTCCGGGTAATTCAAGAGGCCATAGCTGCTCTGAATATGAGTTTTCGGAATGTGTATGCCCTGTTTTTTCAGCCTGTTTACCACTTTATAAAATCTTGCAATCTGCTGTCTGGTGAACAGGATATCCTTCTCGTCCTGACTGTCCGCCACGCACAGATGTGTGTAAATTCCATTGATGATAAGATTTTTCATTGCAAACACCCGCGAGAGCTTCTGTACTTCTTTTCCAGTATCACTCTCCACAGGCACCCAAAATCCCAGACGGTGCATTCCTGTGTCTAATTTAATGTGTGCTTTAACCTGAACGCCCTGCGCATTCAGCCTGCACGCATAATCATAATCAACCAGCGTCTGCGAAAGATCATACCGGCGAAGCTCATTTGCCCGCTCGGGCGGCGTGCAGCCCAAGATCAGAAGCTCACCGCGAACGCCAAATCTGCGCAGCGCAATCCCCTCCTCAACGGTCGCAACGGCAAACGCTCTGACGCCGATTCTGTCCAAATGCGCCGCAATCTCGTACATGCCATGTCCGTAAGCCTGCGCCTTCACGACTGCCATCAACTCGCATTTGGGCGGCATTGCCTCGCGCAATACCTGTACATTGTGCGTAAGATTCTTCAGATTGATTTCAATGTACGCCCTATCTGCGCCCTTGTGCCGCTCGTTTTTTCTGCGTCCAAACCGCTGCCAACATGCTGTTGCCGCCACACTAAATGACACCGATGTCACAGTTACTGCAAGAAAATGCACGATGCTGTTCTCCACAAGAAGCGTCTGCAAATGAAGCACCTTTGCGGCAAGCCGTATGACCACAATCATCATCGGGTGAATACTGTAGACAAGAAGCGAGACATCGCGCAGCCAGACATGGCGTTTTCCCCGAAAAGACAGCAGTGCCTGAAACAAAAAATACATACAGGGCAGCAAAAATAAATACATACTATCATGACGCTGCACTTGAAAATGATGTAAAAGCAATCCCTCTGCCAGCATAAACAATAACATCACAATGCACATTGTCCATGACACCGCTGGTCTTATGCGCGTCTGCGCGTCCGCAATCCACCCGCCTAAGACGAAAAAGACAGGCGCAAAGAAAATGCCGTTTCTGGTGTAATCCGACACCTGAAACCAAAGCGTATAAAATCCGCCAAGAACAGGCACATTTTCTGCCAGTCCATAATAACTATCGCCAAACAAACCTATGAGATATAACACGGCCGTCACTGCAAGCGCTCTGTGAAAGCCACTCTTTCGCACCAGCACCCAAGCAAGCGCACCGCCTGCAAGCGACGCAGGCAGATACCACAGGTGATACAGTGTCCCGTCAAAAACGATATCCTTTATCAGATTCGGGAGCAGATTTTCCATCTTAAAATAGCCATTGTAGATGTTGATGGGTATGTAGAGCACAATTACCGCCCCGTAGATCAGCGCCGTCTTTTTAATAAACTTCATGAATTTTTCGGATTTGTAGTTGTATCTGGAAATCAGAAAGAAGCCAGATGTCATAAAAAAGAACGGGACTGCCACGCGGGCAATCACACGCGTCAGAATAAAATCTCCCAATTCGCTGTAGGTGCCAAGCGGCGATGTGTGAATTGCAATGATCAATACTGCTGCAATCATTCGAAAACAGTCTATCCCTGTGTAACTTTTGCTCTCTGCTCTCATTGTTTTCCCTCTTTCTGATCCATAGAATAAACCTTTCTTTCTGACACATATGTCATTTTTCTACTGACAGCTCATCTTTTGCAGTATTCTGTCACAACAAATCCATCACAATTATTGCCTGATATACTGTACGGGCGCAGTCCATCAACTTCAAGCTCCACTGCCCCGTCCATCTCATCTGCCCTGACAAAAGAAACTGCATACCGCTCTCCCTGTTTTCGTTCTGCGATATAAGATTTCTCTCCATAGCGGTAATTTTTCAAAAACTCAAAATACTCCTCAAGCGCCATACCCATTTGCGTCATGATTTCGGCGTGTGGTGTCCCCACATACCGAAAATGCCACGGCTCATGTTCAATCCCTGTAATAGCTTGTTTGCCCTCTTGATACCGCTCTACAAATCCATGCGCTGCTGCTCTTTGGCGGAATGTCTGACAGATGCCCTCATATGGAAAATCGGGACGAATAAAGTCAATCTCCGGCTTATTTAGCGCAAGATCTATGGCAAGCCCCGTCTGGTGCTCGCTGTGCCCGGGAACTGCAACATAATTCTGTGTAAATTCCAACCCATTTTCCGCCAATGAATCATCCCATATCTTCTGCTGCTCTGCCATGGAACGCCATGCGCTCACCGGCACAATCTGACCTGCCCCGCCGATTTCGTGTATCAGATTTTTCAGTGCGCCTGCCGCTGTACGCTCATATAAAATCTCTTCCCCCTCCCATGTGCCGACGCTGCACAAATCCGTGGATGCTTCCTGATATGGATATTCTGGATTTACTAAAATCAAATATCCACGATGTATGTCATCTGTTTTTAAAATGATTGTTTGCATAGTATCCCCCCATACCATAAACATCAGCTCATAAACGCCTGTCCGATAATTCTGTCCACCACCTCTGCAAAACCATACCCTGCTGCGCGCATCATGCCCGGATAGCGGCTGTGCTCGGTAAATCCCGGTATCGTGTTGACCTCATTGAACACAATCTCCCCCGCCGGCGTCAGAAACATATCCACCCGCGCAAAGCCGTCACAGTCCAGCGCGCGGTAAATCCTCTTTGCCGCTTCCTTGATCTCCTGTGCCTTCTCCGCCGCAATCCTTGCAGGCACATGAATCGCTGAGGTCTTGAGTGTATACTTCTCCGTGTAATCAAAAAATCCGTTGGCACACGCCGCGGTGTCAAGCTCAATCTCGTCAACTTCCCCGACAGTCAACTGATCACGTCCGCACACAGCACAGCCCACCTCAAAACCGTCAATCGCCTCCTCCAATATGACACGATTGTCATAATCAAACGCAAGTGCAATGGCTGGCGCAAGCTGTTCCGGTGCGCTCACTTTTGTCACACCAAAGGACGAGCCTGCTTTCACAGGCTTCACAAAGACCGGAAATCCAATGTTCTCTGCAAACGCGCACGCCTTGTTGACTGCGGTATTGTCCATCAGTACCATGGCTCTTGGCACGCGCACGCCCGCAAGCTCTGCAAGCCGGTGTGCCCTGTCCTTGTCCATGCACAGCGCGGAGGACAATGTCCCGCAGCCGACCAGCGGAATCCCCGCAAGCTCTGCAAGTCCCTGAACTGTCCCATCTTCGCCGTTTCGACCGTGCAGCACCGGAAAGACCGCGTCAACAGGAATCGCTTCCGGTATGGACTGCGCGCGGCACAGGATCAGATGATGATACGTCCTGTCAGGCGAGAGCAGCGCCGGCACGCAGTCGCTCTCATTGCACCACGTATCCTTTTGAAGCTTGTCCATCTCCCCTGTAAAGTAAAACCACTGTCCCTCCCGCGTGATTCCGACCGGCACAGGATTATATTTTTTCCTGTCCATATTACCAATCACCGCATACGCGGACTGCAAGGACACCTCATACTCTGACGACGCACCGCCAAATAAGACTACAATATTTTTTCTATTTTCCATTTCTGTCACTCCTGTTTTTTGTTTTATAGCATCTATCCCCAAATGATACCAGAACAATTTTTAAGTTCCAATGCCACAAAAGATTAAGAACTATTAAGATTTCATGATGATATGTTGATGTACCTGAAACTGCACATCAAAAAAGAAACCTGTTTTCATACTGTAATTGTATCAAAACAGGTTTCTCTATGTTTTTCAGCTTTCTATCACCTTTATCAAAGTTTTCTCTCGAAAATCTTACAATTTCCTTACGATGCCTACAGCAATTCTTCGATCACACACTGGTGCTCTTTTTTGGTAGAATTGTCGCCCCGAATTTTTATTCATCAGGGAAAAAAGTTGTCGGCAAATTGAATTTGGACATCTGCCGGACTTTGCGCCAATATTTATCCAGCGGGCATCTATGCCGGAAGCGTCACAATAAAGATTGTGCACTCATTCGCACTCGCCGCGGTGATGGTGCCCCCGTGCAGCTCTACAATCTCCTTTGCAATGGCAAGTCCAAGCCCCGCGCCGCCAGTCGCTGACGAACGCGCTGCGTCTGCTCTGTAAAACTGCTCAAAGATATGCGAAAGTTTGTCCGGCGGAATGGTTTTTCCGCTATTTTTTATCATGATTTTCACCATGTCCGCCTCCGTCTGTGCATAGAGGCTGATTTCCGTTCCGGCGTAACTGTAGTTGACTGCATTTCGAATCAGGTTGTCAAACGCGCGCGCAAGCTTGTCCGCATCGCCTACAAGCATAATGTCCGGTGCAATGTTTAAGCTCCACCGAAGCTCCCGCTCTGCAAGAATCGGGTGAAACTCACTTGCGAGCTGCTCGAGCATACGGCTCAGATGAAGCCGCTCGGTTTCGAGTGTGAGCGCCGTCAAGTTAAAGCGCGTGATATCAAAAAATTCGTTGATCAGCTCTTCAAGGCGCTCTGCCTTATCGAGCGCAATCTCCGTGTAGCGGCAGCGAAGCTCCTGTGAAATCTGCGGTTCATCGCGCAGCAGCGTCAGATATCCAATCACGCTTGTGAGCGGTGTTTTGAGGTCGTGCGCCAGATAGACAATCAAGTCATTTTTGCGCTGCTCGGCAAGCAGCGCATCACTCTTTCGCTTCTCTAGTGTGTGTTTGATGGAATTGATTTTGCGCTCTGTGGCGGCAAGCTCCTGCGAGAGAATGACATCTCCCGCATTCTCTGTCACCAGCGCGTCAATGCCGCGGTTGATCTCCGAAAAATATTTGATAAAGCTATTGATATAAATCATCTGGGCAATCATGAACAGAAACATGATGCCGCCCATAAAATACCAGTCTAGGTAATTTCGTATATAAAGCCGATATGTCTCCCGTGCGCGTTCATAGGCGTCCTTTCTTCCTGCATAGATCACATGGTCCAAAAATCCAACCACAAAGTTTGCAAACCGCCCGCGAAAGACAAAATCATACAGTAAACTTGCGCCAAGGACTGAAAATAACATGGTGAATATTGTTACCAAAAACAGCTTGGTCTTGACCTGACCATAACCACTGTCCTGCCGTTTTTTCCGATTGCGCATTCTCCAATTCCGAAACCACTCACTCAATTGTATACCCCACTCCCCAGATGGTCTTGATATATTTGGGACGCCGCGCCGGCTCGTTCATCTTCTCACGCAGCCTTGCAATGTGCGTCATGACGGTATTGTTGTTGTCGAGATACTTTTCTCCCCAGACAGCCTCGAACAGCTCCTCCGATGAGACGACCGTGCCGCGCCGGCCGCACAGATACCACAGGATTTCAAACTCGATCGGCGTCAGCGGCACTTCTTTTCCGTTTAACAGGCATTTATGTGTATCCTTTGAGATCTGTAATCCTCTGATATCCAGCTCATTCTGCTGTGGCGCTTCCTTGCCGACATTATACCGCGTGTAGCGCCGAAGCTGCGTCTTGACCCTTGCAACCACCTCCAGCGGGTTAAAGGGCTTTGTGATATAGTCGTCCGCGCCGAGTGTCAGCCCCATGATTTTATCCCCGTCCTCCACCTTTGCCGTGAGCATGATGATTGGATAAAAGTATTTTTCCCGAATTTTCTGGCAGATGCGAAAGCCGTCAATGTCCGGCAGCATAATGTCCAGCACTGCCAAATCCAGCGCGGTCTCCCCGATGCATTGAAGTGCATCTGTGCCATTATAATATTTGTAAACTGTATACCCGTCGTTTTTGAGATACACTTCAATTAAATCGGCGATTTCTTTCTCGTCATCGACCACTAAAATCTTTTCATTCACGTTACTGCCTCCGATGTATTACACATCTGTCAATTTCTCAATCTCGTCAATTATCTCCCCGATATACGCGATTGTGTCCAGCAGGGGCGCGTCGGTAGTGATGTCGATGCCTGCGAGCTTTGCAAGCCCTACCGGGTCGAGCGTACCGCCGGCGGCGAGCACCTTTTTCCAGTCATCCACTGCGCACTGCCCTTCTTTTTCTATGCGCTTGCATACCTGCGTGGCAACGGTCAGCCCTGCGCTGTAGGTGTAAGAGTAAAGTCCCATATAATAATGCGGCTGGCGCATCCACGTGTGGGCAGCATCATCAGAAATCTCCACGTCATCGCCCCAAAATGCCTGCAGTGTCTCCTTCATCAGACGGGTCAGCGTCTCGGCATTGACACTGCCGCCGTCATCGACAATCTGATAGACTTTTCTCTGATAAGCTGCCTCCATCAAATGTGTGACGAAATTATGATAGTACGTGTTGCCGATCATGCAGGACAATACCCAGCGGCGAAAACGCGGGTCTGGATTGGTTCTTAGCAAATAATGTGCCATCAAAAGCTCGTTCATCGTCGAGGGCGCTTCCACAAAGTAGGTCGAAACGTCGGTGTCAAAGATGGACTGGCTGCTGTTGCAGGACTTGAAATGTCCAGCGTGTCCCAGCTCGTGCGCCAGCGTAAAGACATCGGACATGCGCTCGTTCCACGACAGCAAGATAAATGAATTTTTCCCGTAGGGGCTTGCACAGAACCCGCCTGTCGATTTTCCCTGATTCTGCGCGAAATCAATCCAACGGTCACGGTATGCCTCCTGAATCATTGCCACATAGTCTTCGCCAAGTATCGAGAGCCCCTTTTCGACATACGCCCGTGATTCCTCTATCGTGACTTTGGGGTCATACTCAGGGTCTACCGCAATTTTCAGGTCTGCAAATGTCATGCGGTCAAGCTTGTGTATCTTTTTTAGCAGGCGGGCATATCGGCGCATATGCGGCGCAAGCTTCTCAGTGATGAGGTCAATCTGGCGGTCGTACAGCTCTCTGGTAACTTTTTGTCCGAACAACAGACTGTCAAACACAGAGTCAAAACCGCGGAGGGCTGCAAGGGTCTTTTCTGTCTGCACCTGCGTGTTGTAGGCGGCTGCGGTCACATTTTCATATTGGCGTATTTTTGCCGAAAAAGCAGCAAACGCGCTGCGGCGCACTGCGGTATTTTCCTCATACTCGTAGTTGTTCTCAAACAGGGAATAGCCCAGCGGGTACTCCTTGCCGTCTGCCGTAAAAGAATCAAATTTCATGTCCGCCAGCTTTGCCATATTATAAATCTGGTAGGGAGCTTGAATAGTGCGTGACAATGCCGCGAGGGCACGCTCTGTCTCTGGATGAAGCAAATGCGGCTTGGTGCGCAGAATATTTTGTAAATAGTGCCCGTTCTGCGCGGACAACGCAATCGCCTCCTGAATGACAGCATCCTCCTGCGCTGCAATCTCATTGTCAATAAAACTCAGACGGCTTGTGACATCCGCCGTCACGCTGGCAATTGCCTCGTTGCGCTCCTGATTGTGCGTGTCGTAATAGTCCACGGAAACAGCCAGATCACAGTAATGTACGATCAGCGTAAGCAGGCGGTTCACTTCCCGAAAATCATCGAGACATGCATTGATGTGCTGCGGCGTGTCCAGCTTATTCTTGTATGTTTGCACCATGTTGTCACAGAGTGTTTTTACCTTTTCCACATCCTGATACATTGCCTCCTCGGCGGCATAGATCAGGGACAAATCCCACGTCAGCGCTGTTGGGATGTCCTTTCGTGATTTTAATTCGTTTTTCATTGTTTTGTTCATGCTCCTTCTCCTTCTTTTTCTATTTTTGTATTTTCTCAATTACACAGCTATGCGGCTTATTTTTATTATCCTTGTCATAATTGATTCCAACAAGTAAAATCTCTCCGGTATAATTGCGAAATGCCTGTGTATAATGTCTGTCTTTAATCTGCTGAATCGCTGTATTGGCAGTCTTGTCATATTTCAATTCTACGACAAGCGCCGGTTTCCCTGCGTGCGGAAGCGGCAGGAACACAATGTCTGCAAATCCACGCCCTGTCGGCAGCTCCCGTATCAGCATATAGTCTTTTCTCGCACTGTAGTATGCAAGCCCAATCGCACACCCCAGTGAATTTTCATCATTATAAGTCAATATGGAGGAGACCTCCATGTGTGCTCTGTCCAATCCCTCAGCGACACATTTTCCGTCACATGCCAAAGTATCTTCAAGAAGCTTTTCAGAAGCCTTTACAACCCGCATAACTTCTGTCCATCCCTTCACGCTCATTGCTGTTTCAAATTCCTCAACAATCTCTTTATTGGGTATAAACACTTCCTTTGCCTCAAAATCATATGCAAGATAACCCAGATGAATCAGAAGTGTCAGCACATCATCCTTCACCTCAAGACTGCGCATATCATTCCGAAAGCTGCGCGTATTCACCCTGACGCGTCCATCGCCAAGCATCTGTACAATATCCGCACGAAGTCCATCAAAGTCCATATTAATATAGGTTTTCAAGGCATCGTAAACCTCTGTTGAAGTCCAGTAATTTGAAAATTTGCGGCAGTTCATCGCCTCCACAACCGATCTTGGATTATAAATGTGCTGATAATGCGTAAACTTATATCCGTCATACCAACTGCTTGTCTCATCAAAATCCATATCGAACTGTCTACACAGCGATTTTACCTCATCCTCTGTAAAACCAGTATATTCCTCCAATGTTTTCTGGTCCGTCATCGAATACTCCGTGAACATATTCAGCGCAGAATGTTCTCCATATTTCTTTACCGGCAAAATTCCTGTCATATACGCAAGTGCAACATAAGACTGATCTTTTAACAAGTCCCTCAAAAAATCAAGATACTGCTTTTGCAGCATCTCCGACTCCTGCCGTTCACGCATTACACAGTCCCACTCATCCATCAAAAAGATAAACTGTCTGCCTGTTTCGCTATGAATCTGCTCTAGCGCTGCCGCAAGAATTGTTTCCTCCGCTGAAAATACTTCTCCATACACCCTTCGGATATCCGCAAGAACAACACGTTCCAAATATTCTGTCACACACTGATTCTTTGCTCTGATCAAAAACTGCTGCATATTCAGATAAATCACATCATATTGATTCAGATGCTCCTGATAACTTTCATATTGCTCAATCCTGCGCCCTCTGAACAGATCCGCCGAATCACATCCGCAGCTATAGTAAGCTGCAAGCATTTTCAATGCCATTGATTTTCCGAAACGCCGCGGTCTGCTGACGCAGATAAACTGTTGTTCTGTATTGATCAGTTCATTGGTGTACGCGATCAACCCTGTCTTATCTACATAGATTTTAGAACGAACAGCCTTCCAAAAACCATCATTTCCCGGATTTAGATAAACACCCATAGAACCTGCCTCCTTTTTCTGCCATAAGGGAGTATGACAAACCACTGCATAAAGTCTATCACACTCCCTTGTATTTCTCAATATCGCAGACTATTTTATCACAAACAATTCATGCAGCGCCCGCGTCGCAGCCACATACAGAAGTTTCGCCAGCTTAGGATTCTCCTTGTAACCTTTCAAGTCCGGTTTCCACAAAAGCACACAGTCAAACTCAAGGCCCTTGGTTTCCGGCACAGTGAGCACCATCACGCCCTTGCTGAAACCGCTCTTGTCCGAATCCGTCAGATGGATTTGATGGCTGAGCCGCTTGATGACACTTTCTTTCTCCTCGTCGGAAAAGCAGATGACTGCCATCGTCTCATATCCTTTCTGCTGCATGTCCGTCAGAATTTCCACAGACAGCCCCGCCGCTTCCTCCTTCGAGATGCTCTCTATGAACCGAACCGGCTCGCCATGTCTGATGACTGGCTCAATCTTATAAGCGCCTCTTGAGGCACTGGTCAGAATCTTCCCTGCAAACTCGGATATTTCAATCGTATTGCGGTAACTCTTTGCGAGCACCCGGAAATGGTCTGTGCCGCTGTTAAAAATCTTCTCGCGCATGTCGTGCCACGCATTCATGCCGCACTCGTAGTTGACATTTTGCGACACGTCCCCCATAATCGTGAAATAACACGCCGGCAGCACCGTGCGCAGCGCATAATAGACAATCGGGCCAAAGTCCTGTGCCTCATCAATAAAAATCTGTCCAAACTCTTCATCTGGCTTTCGCTGTAGCGCTCTGTAATAGATCAAAAGCATCGCGGCAATGTCATACACATCAAATACTCCGCGTGAAATCTGCTCCATCACTGGCGTCATGTTAATATAGTACGCTTTGCCATATACCTCCAGAAATTGCAGATACAGATTGACCACACTTCCCTTGTAACAGTGGTCTGAAAAATAATGCTTGTACTGCGCTAGTTTGTTGTTGTAAATGCCTATCTCCTCGCGCCCCTGACACTGTAGCTTGATGCGCGCGCGCAGCCGCTCATCGAGTGTCACCAGAAGCCGGTTGATGGAATAGTCTGGATTTCCATGGATAAAATCATCATTGTTTTTCTGGGACAGCAGCATTCCAAGCTCCTCATCATATACGACACAATTGCCAAGGATATGCGCACGCAGCCGCTGCATGTGCTGTTCGAGTTCCGTCGCAAACAGCATCTTGCTCTTCCACGCAAGGCTTGGTGAGGGCGGTACGATTTGATACTTTTTCTTCCATTCTTTTTGCAATAGATGCGTCAGCAGTTCGTCCATGCGCATATGCTTCACATCATACACATCCAGCTCTGGAAGCCCGCCTGTGATATAGTCGATCAGGATATCACTCCCGCCCACAATGCAAAATTCATTGGAGGTAAAGCGCTCTTTATAATTGTACATAATATAAGAAATCCGATGTATTGCCACTGTCGTCTTTCCACTTCCCGCGACACCCTGCACAATGACATTGTGAAATGGACTTTCCCGTATGATCTCATTTTGTTCTTTTTGGATTGTGGCAATAATATCTCCCAGCACAGCATCGCGGTTTTTGCTCAGGTACTTCACCAGCAGCTCATCATTTGCCGCCACATCACTGTCATAATAGCCCTGCATACGCCCCTCTTCGATGTCATAGGTCCGTTTCAGGCTCAGATCGATGCGGTATTCGCGCCCCTTGCCGTCGCTGTGGCTGTCAGGAATGCTGTAGGTTCCCTCTCCCAGCTCATTTTCATAGTACACTGTCGAGATCGGCGCGCGCCAGTCCACAATCTCCACCTCTGTCTTGTTGCGCAGGACGCCATGTTTTCCAATATAGATCGACTCAAATAAGCGCTCGTCCAGATTGCGGTAATCAATCCTGCCAAAAAAGGGCTTCTCATACGCTGCCTGATTGTTCGTGAGCTGATTGAGGCTGTGCTCCTCGAGACTGCGGGAGGTCATCATCTGGCCATACAACTCCACATTGCCGCTCTGCACCTCGTCGAACAACGCCTTTGTCTCCTTGTGGCGCTCCTCATACTGCCGCTCATACTCTGCCATATTCGCTGCGATCAGCGCCCTGCACTCCTTAAAGTGTGCTTCCTCCTTCTGCCATTCTTTCCTCTCTGTCATTTTGTGCTCCGACATATCGTACCCTTTCCTTTCTAAGAACTTTCGTTCTTTCCCATCTACCGGGTTTACACACGTACTTCCCTTTGCGGGGTTGCGTATTCTGATTGCTACAAATAATATTATATAGTTCAAATAAAAAAATACTAGACTTAAATTTTGAATTATGATATAGTGTTGTATAGAATGTCAACAAAAAAACACTTTATCCAACTAAAGTGTTTTTTTGTTTTTGTCATAAAATTTTTATAACAACATTTATGAAACATTTTTCACTTTTAGAAATTCGAGATAACGGTCCTGCTCAATCGGTTTGGAAAAATAGTAGCCCTGTATGTAATCAATGCCCAGCCGCTCCAACTTCTGAAGCTGCTCGGCGGTCTCCACGCCCTCAGCGACCACCTTCAAACCAAGTCCCTGTATCATATCTGTCGCCGCCTGCAGCACGTATTTTGCCTTCTCATTCTCAAAGTACGCCTGCGTCATATCCCTGTCAAACTTGACGATGTGCACAGGCATATCCACGATATAGTTTAAGTTCGACTGGCCATTGCCAAAGTCATCCAGCGAGAAGCTCACACCGTAATTGATCAGTGCCCGCATGTTGTCGAGCAGTGTTTTTCTCGTGAGAATCGAGGCGGACTCCGTGATTTCCAGATTGATAAATGCTGGATTGATGCGGTATCTGTCCATAATCTCACTGTAACATTTTGCAAGCGATTTCGCCTCGCACTGCACGACCGACAAATTAATCTCAATGTACTCTACGCCGTACTGTTCGGGCGCATGCTCACGGATAAAGATACATACCTTCTCAAACACCCGCTCGCCCAGCTTGATAATCAGCCCTGTTTCCTCCGCAATCGGTATGAACAATCCCGGCGGAATAATACTCCCGTCCTCCCGGCGAATCCGCACCAGCGCCTCCGCTGACACAAACTTTTTCGTGGCAGTCGCATAGATTGGCTGGAAAAATACCTCCACGCGGTCCTCCTCCATCGCCTGCAGAATTGTTCCGAGCATCGCATCCCGCTCTCTTTTCTTCGCCACGCTGTCCGCGTCAATGATAATCGTGTGCTCATCCGGGTTGTCCATGCTGTGTGACCTGAAATATTTGATATATCCGAGCATCTCGTCTGCGCTGTCCGCCACTTCCGCAGCCGGAACCAGCAAATAATACGGCTGCAACGTAACAGCCGTGACATTTTCCATGCCCATCAGCCACTCATCCTGAAATCGGTTCCCTATGATCGTGTATGCCCGCTCCATCTGCTCCCTGCTCTCGAAGGCAAGCGCAAACTCCTTCTCGTCCGTCTTAAAACGTTTCGTCTCAGGAATCCTGCTGATAAAGTCTGTCACCTCTGCCAGAATGTCTTCCATATGCTCAATTCTGATATCGCTCGAATGTGCATTGTCAAGCGACAGGAGCAGGCAACAGCCTTTGTTCTTGCTGCTGTATCGGTACTTCACATAATCCGCAAAAGCTCCTGCGTTAAAAAAACCTGTACTTCTGTCGAGATTGGACTCAGGATTCTCAAGTTCAAAAAACAAGATCACAATGCCAAGTGCACTCGCAAAGCTGACAAGCAGCATTCCTTCATTAAAAAACTGAATGACTGCCGCAGCAAGCCAGATTCCCATCCATGTGCGGATCGCCCTTCTGCGCCTTGGATTCATCCTGTTTGCGCGCTTTGCCGTGTACAAGAGTGTCGCAATGATGAGTGATACCGCTCCTATATAAGTCGCTATACACGCAGGTCCATATGTGTACACGGTTCTTCCTTCATTATATATATACACTGGCAGCAGCGCGATGATCATACTGACTGCCACTGTCGCAATCCCCATTTTCTGAATAAATCGGTTCACCTGCATCAGTCCAAAGGCATCTGCGCAGGCATAAGTCAGCGCCGAATAACCCGTCCCCACCAGCGAAATCAAATACAGCTTGCACTCTCCCCTGACGAGCATAGCTGGCAGCATACTCCTGCCCATAATAAAGATCACCGACAACATATCAAGTATCAGGCAGACAATACATATATACGCCGCACGCCGAAATAAGACTTCCGTGTACAGTCCAACTGTTTCCTGCCTTTTATAAAAATACAATATTAATGATATAATAATTAATCCACAGACTTGCATTTGTATATTCATATGACTTGTCCCCTTTATCGCTGTAAATTTGTGTGCAGCAGTCCAACAGGGCTGTGGACTGTTACGATTCTATTGTAACATTAATATAGCGTATTTTCAATTACCATCCCCAAAGGTATTCAAATTATTCCTCTTTGAAATTCACAAATTTATCACAATTAGATAACAATTGAAACACAAATTCAGCTTATATTATAACCATAGCAACGACAAAACACCACTTTAAAACATAAATTCATCTAATTTAATTTTTCATTTTCACAGATTTGAAAGGAGAATATTACTATGTACGAAAACAATGAAAACTATCCACAGCAGTCTGGCAATACACAGCATACATCTACGAATGGGTCAAACAACAGCGGCTACCAGGAATATTATTATTCTTCTGGTGCAGCAAACGGCAGCTATGGTCAGACGATCGATGCCACCCCTATCACACCTTCTGGAAAAGCCAAAAAGAAAAACGGACGAGGCAAAAAAGCAGTAGCTGTTGTCTGTCTCGGTCTGGTGTTCGGCGTGACGGCGGGCGCGGCCTTCAGTGTTCCTGTCACGATCGCCAACAGAGAATTAAAAGCGACAAAACAAGAGATCCAGCAGTTGCAGGAATCTTTAAACGCCGCATCATCCAGCAAAAAATCACTCTCAACGACCACGGATTCACTGAATGCATCCAATACGCTCTACAACAACAGCAACGCAGCAGATGTGACAGCCATCGCCAACAGCTGCCTTCCAAGTGTTGTCTCCATCACCAACAAAGGCGTGACGGAGGTCCGCACGATGTTTGGTACGTATCAGCAGGATGCTGAGAGCAGCGGTTCCGGCATCATCATTGGTGAAAATGAGACAGAGCTGCTCATCGTAACCAACTACCATGTCGTCTCAGGAAGCAATGAACTGAGCGTCGTATTCAGCTATGACGAGGACAGTGATGACCCTTCCTTAGTGAGCGCGCGCGTCAAAGGTTATGAGGCAGACAAAGATCTCGCTGTCATCGCTGTATCACTCGATGATATCACAGACGAAATGCGCTCAAAGATCAAAATTGCCACGATCGGAGATTCCTCCAATCTGGTGCTTGGTCAGGAGGTTGTGGCAATCGGCAACGCACTCGGTTATGGACAGTCTGTGACAACGGGCATCATCAGTGCACTCGGACGAAATGTGACCGTATCTGACGAGAATGGCGGAAGCATCACCAACAAGCTGATTCAGACCGATGCAGCCATCAACCCTGGCAACTCTGGCGGCGCCCTGCTGAACATGAACGGCGAGTTGATTGGTATCAACTCCGTAAAGGTTTCATCCAGCTCCGTCGAGGGCATGGGCTATGCAATCCCAATCTCGGATGTACAATCGATCATAGAGGAACTTATGTTAAAAGAGACAAGAGAAGTCGTGGCGGAAGAAAAGCAAGGATATCTTGGCATCAAGCCCATCGACGTGACAAACGATATCTATGAGACGTACGGTATGCCTGTCGGCGTCTACATCTACAATATATATGAAGACTCTCCAGCCGAAGCTGCCGGTCTTGTCAAGGGCAATATTATCACAAAATTTGACGGCCAGACAGTCAAGAACAGGGAAGCCTTAATGTCTCTGCTCACCTACTACCGCGCCGGTGAGACGGTCGATATCGTAGCCATGGTACAGAGCGCGGAGGGCTATGTCGAGAAGACATTCCAAGTAACGCTCGGCACAAAGGATGTCTTTGGCGAGGATAACGACAGCTCACAGTCCAGCCCCAAACGCCAGGAATCACAGGACAATCGTGACGATGGATTCTTTAATCCCTTCGGCTCGTTCTGGTCAATTCCTTAAGCAGCTTATTCTGCATAGAAAATAAAACATATGAAAGCCAGCGGGTAGAATGCCCTGCTGGCTTTCATATGTTTTATAAGTCCACCTTGGCGCGCTCCGCGACTGCCGGAACACATAACTGGGTGTTGATGGTATCCTCCACCTCCATCGCAATGCCCAATGCCGCCTGTCCCAGTTTTGCCATCTGACGGATACCCATATGCTTCATATAACCAAGTATCACACCTGCCATAAAGGCATCCTCCGCTCCGCCTGGGTTGAGCTGTTCTGTGCTGATCTTTCCCTGCATAAACTGCTCATCATAGCAGGCGCAGTACACACCGCCCTTCTCTGCAAGGATAAATACATTCTTCACGCCCTTTTCCATAATAATGTCTGCCGCTCGCTCCAAGGTATCCTTGTCATGGATACGAATGCCGCTCAATACCTCCGCCTCAGATTTGTAGCATACGACAACACTGATCTTGTCAAGAACCTCTAAAAGACGCTCCGTACTCCTTGCAGACACTGGCATCGCAAATATGGGCGCCCTGCACCTGCCACACACCTGTGCGATAGTCTCCTCCGGTATGTTGGTGTCGAGAATCACCATGCGCGCCTTATTCAACAGTTCCATCTTGGCAGCCACAAAGTTTGCCGTGAGATTCTCATAGATTCTGGTATCAGATATCGCAAGCTTTCTGTTTCCCTGCTCATCTGCAATATACAGATACACAGAGGTGTCTGCCTTCGCGGTTTTCAACGAGTCTGCCAGATCAATGCCAAGCTCCTCACAGCTCTCAATAATCCTGCGCGCATAGGTATCATTACCAATCGCCGTAATCAGCTTTGTCCCGATGCCGAGCAGTCTGAGGTTGTGCGCTATATTTCTTCCCACACCGCCGAGTGACCAGACTGCTCTGCCCTCGCTGGTCCCGCCTTCCACCAGGATGTCATGCGGCATCCCTCCAATATCAACGCCTGCGCTGCCGATGACAACACAGTAGTCTGGACCGTTCGTCACATATCCTTTCCCCAGGATATACCCCTTTTTCATCAGATTTGAGATGTGTACTGCTGCTGAAGAACGGGCGATTCCTGCTTTTGCCGCAAGCTCCTCCTGTGAGATCATGGGATTTTCCATAATCCACTGAAATATCTGTGCCTCTCTGTTTGTCATATGTTCTCCCTTCTGTTTTATCACAATCTTCAAAACTATTACTTCGATTGACAAAATTTTCCTATTTTTTATCATAACACCCAATAAATGTACTGTCAATGTATTAGAAAATCATAATATTTTAAAATATTTTAAATTTTTCTAAACTAAATTGCATTCATGAAGTTTCAGTGTACAACTACGAATCAATTTGATATACTGTTACTATATACCATCAAACGAGGAGGAGTACTATGAGCAAGAAAAAAGCTGTTGTCGCACTGGGACATGATGCGCTGGGTTCGACGACACTCGCACAGCTCGATGCCGTCAAAAAGACTGCGAAGGCATTGGCAGATTTAGTGGAGGCTGATTATCAGCTGACCATCACACACAGCAACGGCCATCAGGTAAGTATGATCCACAAAGCCATGACAGAGCTGCACCGAATCTATATCGACTATACACCCGCACCGATGTGCGTGTGCTCTGCAATGAGTCAGGGCTATGTGGGATATGATATTCAAAATTCACTGAAATCAGAACTATTAAGCCGCGGCATCTCCAAACCAGTCAGCACAATTCTGACCCAAGTGACCGTCGATCCCTACGACGATGCCTTCTACAATCCCAAAAAGGCAATCGGGCGCTATATGTCCAAGGAGGACGCTGACACCCAAGTCAACAAGGGAAATTATGTCATCGAGACAGACAACGGCTACCGAAGAGTCGTCGCTGCGCCCCAGCCGATCGACATTGTGGAGATCGCAGCTATCAAAACGCTCTCCGATGCGGACCAAGTCGTGATCGCCTGCGGCGGCGGCGGTATCCCTGTGATCGAACAGCAGCATGTCCTCAAGGGCGCCTCCGCAGTCATTGAGAAAGACTGTATCGCCGGCAAGCTCGCCGCGGACCTCAAGGCTGACGAACTTCTGATCCTGACAAGTGTAGATTATGTGTATCTGAACTTCGAAAAGGACAATCAAGTACCGCTGAAAACACTGACCGTCGCGGATGCCAAGCGCTATATTGCGGAAGGTCAGTTCGGAGAGACCGACATGCTGCCGAAGATCACGGCAGCAATCTCCTACCTTGAAGCAGTTCCATCCGGCAAGGTTATCATCACATCCCTGAATAAGACCGCGGATGCCATCGATGCCAAAGTCGGCACAGTCATCACCGCATAAATCCATAAAACGACTTAAGCGGCGGACAAGTCAATCCTGTCCGCCGCTCAGCTCGCTGATGGTCAGCAGCATAGCGCCAATGATAATTCCAAAATCTGAGAGATTAAACACAATGGCGCCAAATCTTGGAAACGTAACATAATCAACCACATATTTTCGTCTGAGACGATCATACGTGTTACTGTAGGCACCGCCTAAGATCAAGGCAAGTCCTGTCTTTAGCATTCTCTTTCCCGTCATGCCCAATGTCGCAGCAAAGATTCCTGTCATAAATGCACTAAATATTAGAGAGAGCATCGCTACGAGATGCTGTTTTTGCTCCCCGATATTCATCATCGCGCCCCGATTGTGATACCGTTTGAGCACAACATCTCTGCATAGCATCCTCTCCTGAAAACCAGACACGGCACCCAATCTCTCAATCCAATACTTGATCGCGCTGTCCACGGCAAAAAGTGACACTAGTGTCATTATATACGGCATTTTCTCACATCCTTCTGCTTTAACGCTATCACAGATACAAAAAAATGTCAAATGTTTCCTATCTGTTCACTGTTCCCTGAATTACAGTGTCAACAGCATTCGAACTGTTTTTGGCAGTATTGGCGCTGTCCTGCGTACTGCTGTTCTCTATGCTACTATTTTCTATGCTGCTGTTCTCTATGCTGCTTTCTGTACCGCTGTTTTCTGTGCCATTATTGATGCTGCCATTCACGTTGTTTGTTCCTGTACTGTTTCCGTGGTTTGTCAGATTATTGACATTCAATCTCCCATGAAGTCCCCTGTAGAACTCCTCTATGCTGTCGTTGATCTTGAAGTCATTGGTCTGCAATACATTGATATACTCTGTGACGATCTTTCCGAGATTGCTGTTTGGATTTGCCTGTGCAAACTGCTGGTAATATTGCAGCGCCTTTTGATCGATCACATCATTCGCATCGCCTTTATAGTAATGCTGCACGCCCATTTCCTTGTCATAGCCGCCGCTGATTGCGTTGGTTGCGATCTCCTCATACATTCTTGCTGCCGCATCGGAGGACACACTGTTTGGATATTTCTCAAGATGCTGTTCAAAGAGACGGGCACGCTCAAGCATCTCGGACAACGTCATGTTGATCACTTTCCGGTTTTCCTCATCGGACATCATCATGGAAGGTGTATCGCCCTCAAGCCGCATCAGGTCCATAAACGCGATCATGTCCTCCGGCATATACTTTCTGCTGTCCTCAAGCCGGGTAAAATCAATATTTCTAATATCACTTCCAAAACCCAAAAGACCTGTAAAAAAATTTTTTACATCGCTGACTGCTGCTCCCGCAATATTGGTGTTAATGTAGTCTATAATACTGTTAGGATCTGTGTTTTCGTCGCCGATCATTGCCTCAAATTCACTGTGATCCCCCGCTGCTGTGTCCGAACCGCCTTCATTGCTGCCGTCTGTTGCGCCATCACTGCTGTTTCCCTCACTGGACTGCGTCTGGCTCTCACCAGTGATGGGGTCCCTGTTTTCATTTCGGTTATCTCTTTTGCCGCAAGCTGATACAGCGAGCGCGCAGGCGAGGCACATTGATGCAAACACTGCTTTTTGAACGGTTGCACTTTTCTTATTCATTTTCCTTTTCATATAATTCCTCCATAAGATTTCTTCATAAAATCGCTTCGTTAAGATTGCTGTTGCTTCTGTTATTCTTTCTCACTTTCGGAAAAATATGCATGTGATCACTTATTTCTCAGCACAGGTCTGTGCAATAAAAAACCGCTGGAAACCGTTCCAACGGTTTCCAGCGATCAAACTTATGTTTTTAAAATTTATTTTAATTTCTTTGCAGTGATCTTAAAGTTCACTGTCTTCGTTCCGCCGTACTCACCAAGTCCGCGGATTGTCATCTTCGCCGTACCCTTCTTGATATTCTTAGAATATCCGATGATCTCATAATCACTCTGTCTGAGCGTTTTGACCTGTCCGTTGACTTTCAGTGTGATTGAAGTGATATCCTTCTTGTCTGGTTCAACTGCCTTTCCAGTATACTGCTGGTCTTTGACCTTCACAACTGCCTTAGCAATGCTTCTGTCATTGGCAATCACTTTGAAATATCCATACGTTTCTCCCGTATAATATCCCTTGCCCTGAACAGTCACTTTGAGTACTTTGTCCGTTCCAGGTGTTCCTGATACTGCACTGTCATCCTTATAAGAATAACCTTTTATGATGAAATCCTTGTTGTTTTTCAGCTTCTTGCCATCTGTATCTGTGATAACCGGAATCACCTTGTTGTATTTTGCAGCATTCTTCAACAATACATCGGGTGCAACAACATTGTTCTGCAATCTGCTCAACTCCTGTGGCACGATCACAAACGAAACATCCTTGATCGTTCCCTTAAAGTTGCCCTTGCCCTTGATGGTCACTGTGGCTGTGCCGACTGCCTTGTTCTTCTTGTAAGACAGTGTATAATCCAGACCTTCCTCCAATTGAAGTGTCGTGTTGTTTGCTGTAAAACGCGCATTCAGATCACTGCTGCTCAGTGTTCCGCCGCCCTTTGCATAAGGAACTTTGTTCGTAATGACTCTGTTCGTACCAAATGTAAACAGGCTTCCACTGATATCATACGGTGTAATCTTAAAGGTTTTCTTAACTGTTCCAGAATATCCATTCTTACCTGTCACAATCACTGTCGCTTTGCCGACATTTCTGTTATTCTGATAAGATATGCTATACTGGTCTGCACTCAGTCCTGAAACCTGTACTTTCGGCTCAACTGCCGCTCCTGTATAGGCAAATCCGCCGCTAGACATCCCCTGCAATGACACCGCATTGGACTTTAATGGAATACCTTTGATCTTGAACGTTACAACTTTATCGCCGACAAACTTTGTTCCGATACCTGTGATGATTACGGAAGCTGTCGCGCCTGCTTCGGTGTTGTTGCTGTATGCTACAGTATAGTCCGTGCCAAGGCTCAGCGTACTGCCTTTGTATGTCACTTTCACAACAGGTTCAACCTTACCGCCGTTCTTGTATGGCTGCACTGGAATCTTCTGTACCTTGACTTTGCTCATAAGTACCTGTGTCTTCTTGTCTGCAAGACTCATCTGAATTGTCTTACTGCCTTCAAAATTACCGATTCCCTTAATGACAACACTGTAGATTCCAGGTGTCTTTCCATCCTTTCCAGGATTCTTGTACGATGCTGTATAGTCTCTATCCTGCTTTAATGTTTTGCCTTCGTATTTTACGACAGGTTTCGGCGTTACCTGATTTGTATTGTTTGCTGCTACTGCCGCAGAAAGGTTTGCTGCTGTGAGCGTGTTTACATTCACTTTATCGATCGTGAATGTCTTCTCAACGAGCTCTGAGTAGTTGCCTTTTCCTTTTACGAGGACAGTTGCCTTTCCTGCATTGACATTATTCTTATAGGAAACTGTATAATCCTGTTTTTCCCTCAACAGCTTTGC
>CAJUII010000039.1 GCA_910586405.1 uncultured Lachnospiraceae bacterium | reverse complement strand
TACATACAAGGCTTGAAAAAAGCATATCACGACAATGAAATTGGGGAGGAGTGGGACGCGTTTGCAGCCGTCATGCATGGTGCAGACAAGACCGATCTTAAAACACTGCAAAAGTTATACCCCGATATCCCCGAAAGCCTGATTCAGCTTTTAAATATAGTGGACGGGACCTATTGGCGGGAATATGACGGAGAAAAGTATGGAATCTATTTTCTTGGTTCGGATATCGAAGAATATCCATATTATCTCTTGTCTGCCCGGGAAATGACAGACAAAGAGGACGCGGACTGGCTAAAAGATTATATTAACAGAAACTATGCAGAAGAAGTCGAAGTAGATGAAAAAATTATAGAGGACGCGGATCAGATGTGCTGGCTGCACTTTTCTGACTGCATGAATAATGGCGGCACATCGCAGTTGTTTATAGACTTTTCACCCGCGCCCGAGGGCAGAAAAGGGCAGATTGTCCGATACCTGCACGACCCGGATGAACTTATCGTAATTGCAGAGAGCTTTGACGCGTATCTGCAAATGCTCATGGAGGACGAATACAATTTTATACAAAATGAAGATTGGATCTGAGGCAGACAACACACAACACGCGGACAGTGTGGCGTCACACAAGAAATTTGAGGAAAAAACAATCTTCCCTTTACGCTATTGTCCGACCCAGATCTTTCTTGCATACAGGCATACGATGTATGGCATGAGAAGAAAAAATATGGGAAGGTCAGCATGGGGGTGGTGCGGACAACCTACCTTATAGATGAGGAGGGCATGATCGTTCAGGCATACTTGATCTATCGATATGGTATCGTACTTATGGATTCTATTTGGCACCGGCAATTTCATGCAGCGTAGCGATCGCTGATTTGAATTTGCTGTAGGCTGTCAGCAGCTCCTCATTGTTCATCGCGCCAAAGTTTGCATTCTTATAATGCTGCACATGATAGTGCGATTCGTTTTGTTCCTTTTTTCTGCATAGAAAATTCTCCTTTCGTAAAAAACAGCTTCACGGAATCTATCCTATACCAGCTTTTCGCTGCCAGGAAACGCCGCGAGACTATTCATTATATTACCAATTTATTGTACCATATCTCTAAACAAAAATCTATATTTCGTAAAATTTAGTCACTTTTTACTGAAATTATTTGTGCTTTTTGTAGAATTATGTATTCAGACAGTTGAGGCAGATTTTGATTGAGCTTGCAATAAGGTCATGATATAATAGAAACACGATGATAAGAGGAAGGGACAGACACCAATATGAATTATTACTTTATAGACTATGAAAATGTTCATGCAGACGGCTTTATCGGGATAGAAAATCTCGGGGAGAATGATACCATCTGTGTGATGTATACAGAGCAGAGCAAGGCTTTTTCGCTGGAGCTGGTGGAGAAGATTGCGAGACAGCGTGTGAAGCTGGAATCCTACAAGGCAGGCACAGGTGCCAAAAATTCTCTGGATTTTCAGCTCGCGTCCTATCTGGGCTATATGATTGCAAAGAGCGAGGGAACAGGAGACCGCTTTTACATCGTCTCCCGAGACACTGGGTTCAATCATCTGGTCGATTTCTGGGCGGCGCGCGGCGCAAGCGTGACACGGATTGCAAATTTTATGGGAGATGAAAAGGACCCTAAGGCAGCGCCGCCTGTCGAGGAGCCGCAGCCCAAAGAGAAGGCGAAAACGAAGTCCAAGGTATCTGATTCGAACAAGGCCACGAAGGAGGAGCTGCTGCAATATCTCACCGAAGAGGAGTATTCAGACCGGATTCTGGAGATTTTTAACAGCTTTAAGACAAAGGTGGCAATCAACAATGGACTGAGCAAGGAGTTTCGAGACAGCCAGAAAAGCAGTGCCATCTACAAGAAACTCAAGACACTTTTGAAAGAAAAACAGAAATCCTGAAAAATTCCCCTGCCTGTCTCAGGCGGGGGAATTTTTAAAAGTTGTGCTATTGCAGCACCTTATTTGTCTCAACGATCATTTCTTCTACATCCTTTGCGAGCTGTTCTAGCTCCTCCATGGATTTGCGGATGCGCTGGCTGTTGTCAGAGGTCATTTTAACACCTTTGATCGCGCCGTCTGCCGCGGTGATCAGGCTTGTGATCGTGGCGTCGAAGCTCTGTATGGCTTGATTGACATTCTCGATCGCCGAGCGGATTTCTTCGTCGTTTTCCCTGGCGCTTCCGACGGAGGATTTGGAGTTATTGGAGAGTTCGCGGATGTTGGATGCCACGACTGCAAAGCCCCGTCCGGCCTCTCCCGCCCGCGCAGCCTCGATGGCGGCGTTGAGTGAGAGGAGATTGATCTTTCCGGCAATCTTTTCAACATTCTGTGTCATCTCGTTGTACTTGGCAATGCTCTGGTTGATTGCAAGCATGGAATCCTTGATATGCTGATTCATCTGATTTAGATCTTCCATGCGTTGTGACACATTCGTCATCTCATGGGAGCTCTTGCCGCTCTCCTCCCGAATCTGTTCGGTTTCCTGTTTGACGCTCTCAATATTTTCGAAAAGCTCTCGGAAGACGCGCATCAGTTCATTGTTCATCGCGAGCACCTTCTCGTTTACTTCACTCACGCGGTGCCGCTCTTCCTGGATGGATTTCATCATGTACTCATGGCAGTTTTCCGGCGTATTCAGTCCGCGGGCAATGGCGATCGCCATTTCACGGCAGGAACGATAGCCGCATGAATGACAGTCAAAACGCTTTTCTGCCTCCGTAGATTTTCCCATCAGCGCGAAGGCATTGTCAATCTCACGGTCAGTGATTTGCTGCTTCTGAATCTCATAATGTTTGTATGTACGGATATAGTCCTTGAGATTCAGCGTCTTGTCAAACTCTGCAAACTGCTGGTCCACACCTTTTTTGGTGGTGTGTGCCTTGCGTATTTTTTTGGCGTATTGTTCCACATCGTGCATGATGTTATTCATGGCAAAACGCTGATAATGCACACCCGTTGCCGGGCCTCCATTGCATCCGTCCTCACAGTTGAGCACGTCAAAGAGGTCAGGCTTGTCCTGCTCTCTCAACTTGCTGTAGGTTTCCATATCATGATAGAGGGATTCTGTGCCTTCGGAGGTGATGACATTCAGGGCTGGCGCATGTGCTAGGATGTTGCTCATCAAACCGCCTGGCTTGGGATAGATGGCACCCTCCAATCCCTGCTGACCATCAAATTCAAACTCACTAAAGATTTTCACCTCCGGCAGCTTCACATTGTTCTCATCGAAATAACGCTTTAAGTGTTCCATGGTCACATTGTAGTCCACCAGCCCCGTCTCGCGGAACTCCTCGATCTTGGCGACGCACGGTGAGATCGCAGCGATTCGTCCCCGATAGCCAATCACCTTTTTGATGTATACAGCGAGACACAGCATTGGACTGTGTATTGGCGAGAGGTTGGAGTAGAGCTCTGGCTTGTGCCGCTGTACGTAATTGACGACCGCAGCGCAGGGCTGTGAGATCAGCTTTTTGCCGGGATTCTGTTCCAGATACCGCAAGTGTGCCCAGGTGCAGATATCTGCGCCAAAGCTGACGTCATAGATCTTCTTGATGCCGTGGTTGTGGAGCCATTGGAGAGCATGACGCCAGTTTCCGTCGAAGGCAATCTTGATCGACGGCGCTGCGATGAGTGCGATGTCCTGCCCATTTGCCAGATCCTCCAAGAACCGATGCGTATCGTCGATATAAGAGCGTGCACCGTGTGAGCAAGCCCGGATACAGGCACCGCATTTGATACATTTCTCATCGTCGATCATTATTTTCAGCTTACCCGCAGTGTCCATGCGTGCGATGTTGGCATCTCCCACCGGACAGGCGCGCACGCAGGCATTACATCCTACGCACTTGTCAATATCTACATTAATTATACTCATGATTTCCCCTCTGTGTGTTGTAACACGTTTCTTTCTTTAGTTTACAATAAAGAATTTATAAAATTTTATAGATGTAAATTGTTGGGTTTTTTGTGTAATATGAATAACTATATTATAAAAGGCATTTACAGACATGTCAATATTTTACGGAATTGTCCGATATATATATTAATTCTACAGTTCAGGCAGACGATTGGTTGCCAGGTAATTGATTTTTCCCAAAAAACTATTTGTGCGATTTCAGATGAAGAAATGAAAATGCGTAACAAAGGATAGTTACTTAATCTTGTGTGGAGTAACCTTTGGTCTATGAGAACGACGAAATAAAATCCATAAAAAATTTCAATAGGAGGATCAAGATGGAAATAAATAAAATAGCAGGAATGTCCAGACAGGAGCTGATGGCGTGCATCGGTGAAAAGAAAAAGGAGATTGAACAAAAGCTGGAAAACGGCGAGACAGAGCCAACGTTTTCGATCGGAGCCAGCAGCTTTACCGCGAAGGAGTGGGATAAGCTCATCGATAAGGTTGACAAGAATCTCGAGGCGGTGCGCAAGGAGCAGGAGCAGCGCAAGGAGGCTCAGGAGAAGGAAGCCTTGGAGAAAAGGGCGGTTGACCAAAAAGAATTTATGAGTATCTTGGAGGGCAGTGATGTCCGGCGCAATTTCTTTATGGAGAAATTAAACGGAACGTATCGCGCATCGGTTCCCTATGAGTATCTGGCAAAAGATGGCGTGATAACTTACCGCGGTGTAGAGTTTGTCTGCGATGCGAAAAGGAATGCAATCTGTCTCGGCGACATGAGCAATCAAAAAGAGGTGCTGACAATTCCCTTGGAGGGCGGCGGGAATCTGATGGTGAATCGAAATTCGATTGGCTCGCTGGCAAAGGCGATATCGATGTTTTCACCGGAGGATGTCAACCGCATCATGCGTGCCATCGCAGATGACAACAAGGCACAGGATGCACAGGAGGAGATTGAGGAGGATACGAACAGTATCGGGGATGACGCGTCGGAGAAGGTTTTAGAGAAGCTGACAGCGGAATATTAAAAAGGGTCTGGAGAAATTCCAGACCTTTTTCATAGCGTATTCTTATCCAATATTTTAACCAATAACCTTTTTGACAGCTTCTAGCACACGTTCAGCCTGGAAGGGTTTTACGATAAAGTCCTTCGCACCAGACTGGATTGCCTCGATAACCATCGCCTGCTGTCCCATCGCAGAACACATGATCACGGACGCGTTCGGGTCATTTCCCTTGATCGCCTTTAGAGCCTGGATGCCGTCCATCTCCGGCATAGTGATGTCCATGAGCACCAAATCGGGCTTCGTCTCATTGTATTTGTCCACGGCAATCTTGCCGTTCTCTGCCTCAGCAGCAATCGTGTATCCATTTTTTGTCAAGATATCTTTTATCATCATCCTCATGAAAGCTGCATCGTCTACAATTAAAATATTCTTAGCCATTATTAGTTCCTCCTCTGGAATAATTTGTAAATGGAATGTGCAAGATCAAACGGGTACAATTGCATAATCGTACTATCGATCAGCTTTCCGATTCTCAATCTAAAATTGATTTTAACAAAAAGATCGTCCGGAATCTCATCCGGCAATTCAAAGTTCTCGACGACAATCTGTTGTACGGACGGCGGAGAGATATCAATCTTCTTATTAAACATCTTACTCATTGCCGTAGCAGAGCTTGCTGTCATCTGATTCATGGCTTCCGAGACAGCGCTGATATGTAAGGGAGTGATCTCTCCTGTGGAAAATTTTCCAACTCCACCATTTCCCATCATAAGGTCAGTGATGATCCTGGCGTCATCGTCCTTAAGGATCAGCAGATTGTTGCCGAATAATCCTTCTGTATACTGCACACGAATCAGAATACAGGAATTTTCGTAATCATCTAAAATTTCGTTTTTGTGTACGAGAGTAACATGCGGCGTCGTAATGGTGATTGGTTGTCCAAGCATCAGGTTCATCGCTGTGGCTGAGGAACCGATCGAGATATTGGAGATTTCACCGATTACGTCTGCCTCCTCTTTTGAAAAAAAATCCATGGCAGACTCCTTCTTGAAAGTTGCAATACGTTGAATAAGATTATTTTACAAAATTTTTTTATCTTTGTCTACAACAAAAGTTACATATTTTCGTAAAAAGTATCGACATGCAAAAAATAATAGTGCATTATCATTGAGAAAAGTGAACAAGTCGTGTATACTGTTACGTATATGACTTTACGGCACTTGGCAAATGGGAGGAGACAAATGTTTATTATTGTGAAGAAACAGATGAGAAAAAGACAGACTGCGTTGGCACTTGCGCTCATCATACTGGCTGTGGCGCCGCTGCATATGACGGCAAAGGCAGCAGTGCCGCCGCAAGGCACCGTCGCAGAATCGGCTGTATCGAGAGCTGGAACGAATATTCGCCAGTATATTATTGCGCAGGATGGAACGGGGGATTTCACGACCATTCAGGAAGGGGTAGACAGCGCATCGGACGGAGATACACTGATCGTTTATCCCGGCATCTACACAGAGGCAGTACAGGTAATGGGAAAAGAGGTTCATATCATCGGTATGCACAAAGATCTGTGCATCCTTCAATATGATGCCGCTTCCTACAGGAAATCTCCGCTCACAGTTGGGGCGGGGAGAATCGCAAACCTTACAATCTATGGGATGAACAGCGGAGTGGGACAGCCTGTTCTGACAGAGCAGGAAATTGCTGCAATCAATGCTGAACTTGTGGGGGACAGCTGGGATCGCCAGAAAAACTATAAAGGCTACGCCGTCCATGTAGACCAGAATTATCTGTATGGCAGGCGTGTCACCTTCGAAAACTGCCGCATTATCTCGGAGAACAATCATTGTGCAGGCATCGGGACAAGGGGAGACAGCACCATCCGCTTTGAGAATTGTGAGTTGGTATCGCTGGGCGGCGGCAGCTGCATATTCATGCATGATCCGACTTCGATTGACGTGAGCGGCAAGGCATCTCTGGTTATGACAGATTGTCAGATGACGAGTTACTTGTGCCCGTATGTCATGACATTCCAATCGCTTCTGCCAGAGTACAATCAACTGGAATTAACGTTTCAAAATACCCGTGTCAGCGCCGTGGAGTACGCGGATGACGGAAGCTATGTCGCCATGGATGTCAACAGTTCATTCGATGTGGAAACATTGTCAATGCTGGAGGAGTCGGGGGCGCTCTATGCGACAGGACTGAGCAGCTCAGCGCCCAAGCTGATCCATAAGATGACAAATGAAGAGATGTGTACTTATATGGAAGAAATGGAGAAAACGTTGCAGTCGGGAAGCGCCACCGGCGTCATTACAGCAAAGCTTTCAGAAGGTATCACACGTATCGGATACCATGAAACGGACGCGGCAGAAGAGCGGTCCGGCGAGGTCCGTCCAGATCAGATGATGCGACAGCCGAGTGTGTTAAAACATCATGTGATTGCCATTTACAATAGAAGCAATCAGTCAGGAACAGGATGGTGCGGACTCGACAGCGCCATTTTGACACCGAACAGCTTCGGCAATACGCTTGTGGAGATGAATACGATCACCATTCCGAGTAGACCGGACGGTGTCTCAGCTTTGTATTCTTTAGATTTTTCAGCTGGTCGCTGAGCATTTTATAATACTCATATTTGCTGATGCGCAGGCGTTCACCAGTGGTCAAAAGCACATAGTCGCGGCTGTAGCCTGCGATGAAGCTGGCATTGACCAGATAGGACTTGTGGATGCGCAGAAAACGGCAGTTTTTCTGACGCAGTCGATTTTCCACGACATCCAGCTTCTGATAAAATGTGTCACGACAATCCGCAGAGACAATATGAGTGCGTCGGGCTTCGGAGGCAAAATAGCGGATTTCATTAACTGGCGTGCGGATGTATCCCGGTCGGATATAATAGGTAAAGGAATCTGGTTCATCGAGAACGCTCTCGTATGCAAGGGCGGCATAGCGCCAAAGATGCCGGCGGCTCTTGTCCGGCATGATGTACAGAGGAGCAAGCAGTGCATCCTCCATGCATTGTGCACTGCCGGAGCTCCTTGTGATGACGGAAATCAGCCTGTTGTTTGACCGCTTGGCGTTCATGATGGTGCTGCGAAGGAGCTGGTCATCCTGCTCCAGATCGCAGAAGAGGATGTCAGGACAGTTGTAACGGATGTGCTGTTGCAGCTCGTGGGCATTGTGACAGCATATCACTGAAATTTCCACTTCCCGCTGGCGCAGGCAGGTGAGCACCTCATTTTTTACGAAATCCAGGGTATCGTCGTGTTCATAACAAAAGGCAAAATTTATCATTATCCAGTACTCCTTCGTGTATAGTTTCAGGCGCACACCGCCTGATGTAAGAATACTATAAACGCAAATAAGCGATTCTGACATAGTACATTAGTACCAAAATCAGGTGTTTTTCTACATTTTTCACAAGCATATTTTAGTTTTGGGGGGAATATATATTAACACAATTCCAATTTATCGGGAGTAGCTGTCATGACCCAGATCTCTAATATGCTGATACCTGCGTTGATCTTCTATATCGTCGCGATGGGATTGTCGCAAAAAAAAGACATATACGCCAGCTTTACCAAGGGGGCAAAGGACGGTATGAAGACGGTCGCCGGGATTGTGCCCACACTCATAGGGCTGATGATTGCGGTGGGTGTGCTTAGAGCGTCAGGGTTTTTGGAGTTTGCAGGCAGTTTGATTGGTCGTATGATTGCGCTTTTCTCCGACAGCTTTCCGAATGAACTGGTATCACTTTTTGTCGTGAAGCTTTTTTCGGCGTCGGCGGCTACCGGGCTTGCACTTGATATCTACAAGGAATACGGCACGGACTCTTTTGCAGGGCTTGCGACATCGCTTGCACTCGCCAGCACAGAGACAGTATTCTACACGATGTCGGTGTATTTTATGGCGGCGAAGGTCACGAAGACCAGATGGACGCTGGGGGGCGCGCTCCTTTCCACAGGCTCCGGTCTGGTGGCGAGCGTCATTCTTGCGGGGATTTTAGCACACTGACAGCGTTATTTTTTGCATTATTTTGTGACATTTTTGTACAATTTTCAGAACATTGTTGATTAAAGCTGCCACAAGTACTATAATTTTCAATGTAGCTAAATAAAATAATCTTGCAGACAGCCAACGGAGCGCTCCGGGGGCTGTCTGTCAATATAATAAAGGCAATGATAACACTATGAATAAAATATTGGTAATAGAAGCTGACGCTAAGCTGGCTGAGCAGCTGTGCAGAGCACTCAGGGATATGGACACGCGCGTTTTTAGCTGTGGGACACTTGAGACGGCGACTGCCTTGTTGGAAAAGGAGCTATACCAGCAGATTATCATTGACACAGAGCTTCCCGATGGAAATGGGTATGACCTCATCTATGAGCTGGGACTGGGCATCTATGAATCCGGCAGTGCGCCGATCATCCTGATTACCTCAGATGCTTATCAGATTAATACGTCGGAGCTAAGCGAGCAGGGAATTGCAGACTTTATCACAAAACCCTTTAATGTGTCCGTCCTTAAGGCAAAGGTCTGTACGCAGTTTCGACGCAGGGCAAGGGCGTTTAGTTTCCGGGCGATCAGCAGATTTGAGGCGATTGGTGCCGGCAGCAGGAACAGCATTATCGGAGAACATATCGTTGTGATCGATGATTACATATTTAATTTTGACACTGGAGAGTATAGTGTCGCGGGTGAGCGGGTGCGGCTGAACCGTTTTGAGCAGTGTCTGCTGCGCAATCTGGTAGAAAATAAAGGAGTTGTACTCAAAAAGAAGGCACTGGTGGATAAGTTAAGGATGGAGACTAGGGTCCTGTGCATTGACGAAACATTGTTGACAGAGGCGGTACATATGCTCTGCAATAAGCTCAACGCACAGAATTATATCAAGACCGTGTACGGAATTGGGTATTTGTGGACAATGGCAGAAGATAAAAACAAGAGTGGATGATTCGGGAAAGGATAGCGATGAAGGACCAGAAGAACCATTTACGGGAACGACTTGAAAATGTAGACCTGCGTTTCGGCACAAGGATTTTGTACTGTGCTTTTTTGATTGTGGTATTGATTTTGACGATATTAATTTGCCTCGATGCACCGATACAGCCGCATTTTAATAATCTTAGAAAAAATGATGTGTGGTTTGGCGATGGATGGTACTATACGGACAGTATAGACGAGGCTGGGAAGCCGCTGCGGGTTGATGCGCAGGCGAAACATTATATACGGCTGAATACGCAGGGCGGTCATGTTTCGATCTCAAAGACGCTTGATTTCACACCTTCACAGGAAGAGTACCTGTGTTTTCGCGCAAGAGCGTTGGATACGACAGTCTACGTCAATGGCAGCGTGTGGTACGAGCATTGCTTTCGCGAGCAATACCGCTCGTACAGCCGGCGTATGTATATGATGCATCAAGTGCCGGCGGACGGTTTGAAGAAGGGTGATACGATCACGATCACGCTGTACAATGAGACAGGCAGAGACAGCTCGACAGTACAGTTTGTGGCGGTCGGCGACAGATATGCGCTCATGCGTTACATTCTGGACTGTTCTATGAACAGTCTGCTGGTCTGCGCGGCGGCGCTGATCCTGATTCTGTTGAATCTGATAGCGAGTCATTCTGCGATACTGGTTGACAAGCAGCATGATGTCCGGTCATTGAGATGTCTGACAGCATTTTTGGTGTTAGCCATCATCTATGTTGGAACAGACAGCGGCAGCCTGGAGATTTTTGTAGAAAGAATCTCGATCATAAGCTGGCTGAGCAATCTTTCGCTGGTCTTGCTGCCGGTTCCGGCTATGTTGTTTGTGGGCTATGCGTTTTTCCCAGGACACAAGCGCTATGAAGCGCTGTCGTTTTTGTCGTTTGTTGTCGCGGCGGTCAGTGTGCTGTCGTTTGCAGTTTTTGCGCGGAATATCTCGGACTTTTATCCGATTGTGCATTTGATCATAGGCGTGGACATCGCAGCGTGCATTATGAGTCTGCTGCAGGAGAAGATGATACTGTCGTTGGAAGCGTTTTTGGGTTTTGCGGCAATCAGCAGCTCAACCGTCGCAAGCATCGTATTTTACTGGTATGAAATAATTTATCCATGTTCTATTATTTTCGGATATGGGATTTTGGTCTTTGGCAGCTGTATGCTGGTGTGGATTGTCAGAAACCGCAATGAACTCAATCGCATGAGAGAGGAAGCGGACTATGTCATCATGGAGCGGGACAAGGCAGCAGCACAGAAGGCAAGCGAGCAGAAAAGCCGTTTCCTATCACATATGTCCCATGAGATACGCACGCCGCTCAACGCCATTCTGGGGTTGAATGAGCTGATTATGCACGAGACACAAAAGAGCAGCATCAAGAAGTACTCGGCAGATATCCAGAGCGCAGGCCGGACGCTTCTTGCGCTGATCAATGATATCCTGGATTTCTCGAAGATCGAGACGGGGAAAATGGATATCACAGCCTCGGATTACTCGCTCTCCGCGCTGCTCAACGATGTGGTGGTGATGATACAGGAGCGGATAGACAGAGAAGGATTGTCGCTTCGGCTTGACATTGACAGCACGCTGCCGGACATCCTCTATGGAGACGAGGTGCGAATCAAGCAGGTGATCTTGAATCTGCTGACCAATGCCGTAAAGTATACGAAGGAAGGCTGGGTGGAGCTATGCGTCAGGAAACAGGAGTTTGCCGAGGAGCTGGGTGAGCCGAAGCTTCTGCTGGATATTCGGGTTTCAGACAGCGGAGTAGGCATCAAAAAGGAAGATCTCTCAAGGCTTTTTGTGGAGTTTGAGCGTCTTGACCGACTCAAAAACAGGAGCGTGGAGGGGTCTGGACTGGGGCTTAGCATCACATCGCGCCTGGTGAAACTGATGGAAGGCAGGATTCATGTGGAGAGCGAGTATGGAAAAGGTTCCAGCTTCAGCGTGCTGATTCCGCAGAAGATTGTATCCAGAGAACCGATTGGCGACTATAGGAAGCGTTTTGAGCTTCTTGGCAGCCAGGAGAGTGAGGAGATGCAGGAGAGCCTTGAAACGATGCGTTTTCCGGGCAAGAGAGTTTTTGTGGTGGATGACAATGAGATGAATCTCGAGGTTATCGCTTCCATTCTTGAGATGCTGGACATTGAGGTTGCACGCGCAGGGGATGGTCAGGAGGCTGCGAATCATTTGGACAGGGAAGCGTATGATCTGATCCTCACCGATGATATGATGCCTGAGCTCACAGGGACAGAGCTGATGCAGTATCTGCATAAGAATGAGAAAAGCGTTAGCCACAGCACACCGATTGTGGTACTCACCGCAAACGCCATAACAGGTGCAAGGGAGGAGTACATGAAAAAAGGGTTTGACGACTTCATGACAAAGCCGATAGACGTGGATGTCTTGCAGAAAATACTAATCAAATACTTAAAATAGATCGATTTTTCGTTAAAAAGACGGTTTTGGGTCTGTTTCTAAAAAAATACCTAAAAAACGATTGACTTTTTCAGTGAAAAAATGGACAATAATACATGATTTATATTACAAAATCCATTTTTGATTATGCAATGAAACATTTTGCACATATAAAAGAAAATTATTTTGCAATATTACGCGCCGCTGTTGCGTCGCAGGTTAACATTAATTGGTCTATGTAACGGAGGGATTCGGTGTGTTAAAGAAACAAGTTATGGTAAAGGAAATCGAGAAAAAATATGATCATCCGTTGGCGGAAATCGTACAGATCGCCAGTCAGTACAAGAGTGAGGTTTTATTGGAGTATGATAAGTACAAGATCAATGCGAAGAGCATTATGGGAATCATTGCCTTTAACCCTTCCGAAGGAATGAATGTGACGATCGCTGCCGACGGGAATGATGAAGGTGAGGCAGTCAATGCACTGGAACGGTTCTTTATCTGCCAATAGAGGCATTAAGAAGGCACAGACAGGGGGTCAAGTCTGTGCCTTTTCTAGTGCATGTACAATCTGTACTGATTTCACATTATTTTCAGAATAAATATACATTATTGGAAAAGTGTGCTATACTGGTTAAAAACAATTTTAAGAATAGTGAGAAGGTGACAGGGAAATTGGAGTATGGACGGAGAGTCGGACGGAATGTCATCAAGTCCGTGAGGATTGCCGTGCGACCTGCATACCGCAATGAGTGGGACGACGCGATGGCGCTCGCCTGGCGCACATTCATGCAGTTTGAGGCACGTGACTGTACCCCAGAGGGGATTGAGAGTTTTCAGGATTTCATCACGGACACTGTGCTATATAAGATGTTTATGCTGGGTTCGTACCAGCTTTTTGGCGCGTATGACAACGGCAGGATGGTAGGAATGATCAGTCTTCGGAATGAGATTCATATATCGCTCCTTTTTGTGGACGAGCGGTATCACAGAATGGGCATTGGCAGGGGATTGATCGATTATGTGAGCAGGTATGTATTGACAGAAGAGGGGCATGGCAGCATCACCGTTGATGCGGCGCCCTACGCAACAGGTTTTTATCATCGATTGGGATTTGTGGATATGGACAGGGAACAGATACGGGACGGAATCCGATACACACCGATGATGCGAAGGATTCAATTATAAAAATATGTAAAGTACAAGGGGTGGGAATATGGCTGTAGAATATATCACAAGCAGAAATATGGTAGATTTAATTTATGAGACGCTGAGACTGATGAATAAATCCATGGCGCATCACAGTATGCGGGTGAGCTATATCATGTCGAAAATTTTGGAGATACAGGGAACCTATGAGAAGTATGAGATCGCGGATTTTATGGTGCTCGCACTGCTCCACGATATCGGGGCGTTCAAGACGGATGATGTGCGCAAACAATTGACATTTGAGGCGAAAAATCCGATGCCGCACTCCGTCTATGGATATCTGTTTCTCAAATATCTGTCGCCGCTCGAGGAACAATCCAAGATTATTCTCTATCACCATACAGATTACAACAAGACAAAGGACATGGACTATCGGTACCGCTTTGAACTCGAGGCGCTGAAGGCCGCAGAGATCATGGATGTGTGGCAGCGCTCTTTTGGCGCGAAGTTTGATCATAAGCTGATCAACAATTATGCGGGTACAAAGTTTGATCCAAAGGTGTGTGAGCTGCTCGACACCGCAGTGAGAGAATTTGATATATTTACCAAGCTGAGAGATAAGACCTTTAAGGAGCAGTATGCGGAAAGCCTTGAGTATGTGCTTTTGTCAGACGATGAGAAGGAAAAGTACCTGAAAATGCTAATGTACTGTACCGGACTCAAGGAGGAGCAGACCGTCTCAGAGACAGTGGCGACCATCTACGTCTGCCGTGAGCTTGGCAGAAAGCTGAAGCTGAGTGAGCTTGACAAGAATGAGGTGTACTACGCAGCAATGCTGCACGATATCGGTATGCTTGCCATTCCGATCGAGCTGTTAAATGCGCCCAGAACACTTGGCGAGGAGGAGAAGAACCTCATCAAGACCCATGTGGAGATCATGGAAAAGACGCTGGAAAACAAGCTCTCCAAGGAAATTATCAAGGTCGCGGCAGCACATCATGAGCGCTTCGACGGAAACGGCTATCCGCGCGGGCTCAAGGCGAGTGTCATGGGACAGAAGGAGGCGATTCTGCAAATATCAGAGCAGGTTGTCAACTCCATGGAGCCAAAGCCTTACAGAGAAGCATACACCAAGGAGGAGATTGTGGACGATCTGAACAACGGCATTATCTCCGGCAAGTATGACGGTATCGTGGCGGATACCTTCCTGAAATATTATGACGAGATCATGGACAAGGCAAAGCAGCGCGCTGATATGGCACTGGTGACGCATCAAAAGCTGCAGCGCAATTATAACCAGGTGTATAGCAGCCTTGTCTGAAACGGAGAGGAGATAAATAAATGTTTAAGCTTGACAGTCCGCTGATGAACTTTTTGAGCAGAATCGCGGATATCATGATACTGAATTTGTTGATTATTGTATGCAGTATTCCGGTATTTACAATTGGGGCGACAATCTCGGCGGCATACTATATCACCTTTAAGATGGTGAAAAATGAGGAGACCTACATTGTGCGGGGATTTTTCAAGGCGTTTAAGGAGAACTTTAAGCAGGCGACAGTCATGTGGCTGGCGGTGCTGCTGATCGGCGGGATTTTGTCGGTGGATTACACGATCATTGTCTATTCCGGCATTGAATTTTCGCGGTGGATTCGGATTGCTATGGTGACGGTGAGCATGATTTTGCTCATGGGTGTCGTGTATATGTTTCCATTGCAGGCGCGCTTCATTAACCCGGTCAGATACACAATCAAAAACGCGTTTTTGATTGCGATTTCACATCTGCCGACGACACTGCTCTTGATTGTAGTGTACGCAGTGCCTGTGGTGATCTTCTATTATATTCCGCAGAGTCTGCCAATCCTGATACTCCTTGTATTTGGGATGGTCGTCTATGGGAAGTCGTATCTGCTTCTGCGCGTGTTCAGAAAGTATGAGGAGGCGCTGGCGGTAAATACCGATGCGTCTGCAAAGGACCCTGCAAACGGTGACAGCGGTATCTTTGCAGAGAGCGACCGCATTGAGCGCGAGGGCAAAATGGTGAAGGTATTTCGCAATGGCAGATTTGTAGAAGTACCGGAAAAAAGCCTGAAAAACGATACGAAGTGACAAAATAAACATATGGTTTTGTATAAAGTGTACAGAATCAAAGTATGTAGTTGGACAAATTGCTTACAGTATATGGCAAATTTTGGGCTGTCCTAAATCGGGTAAGCAATTGTTACATAAGCCTATGAAAAACTTTGTGGATTTATGGCATAGCATTTTTAAGCATTTTACTTTATACTAAGAACATGCAAAATAACTTGTTGAAAGATGTCCAGTACAATGTTTTAAATGGCTTATACTTTCAACGAAACAAAATATTCAATAATTTTCGGGAGGCATTTTAATATGGCAAGTTTATCTTTAAAGAACGTTTGTAAAGTATATCCTAATGGTTTTGAAGCAGTTAAAAATTTCAATCTTGAGATTGCTGACAAGGAGTTTATCATCTTCGTTGGACCTTCAGGTTGTGGTAAGTCTACAACACTTCGTATGGTTGCAGGTCTTGAGGACATCTCTTCCGGCGAGTTAAGGATTGGTGACAGAGTAGTAAATGACGTTGAGCCAAAGGATCGAGATATCGCGATGGTATTCCAGAACTACGCTTTGTATCCTCATATGTCAGTATATGACAACATGGCGTTTGGTCTTAAATTAAGAAAAGTTCCCAAAAATGAAATTGATAAAATGGTAAAGGAAGCGGCTAAGATCCTTGACTTGACAGCACTCCTTGACAGAAAGCCGAAGGCTTTGTCAGGTGGTCAGAGACAGCGTGTTGCGATGGGTCGTGCGATCGTGCGTAATCCGAAGGTATTCCTCATGGATGAGCCTCTTTCAAACTTGGATGCAAAACTCCGTGTACAGATGCGTATCGAGATTGCAAAGCTTCATCAGAGACTCGGCACAACCATCATCTACGTAACACATGACCAGACAGAGGCTATGACACTTGGTACTCGTATCGTTGTTATGAAGGATGGTATAGTACAGCAGGTAGACACACCGCAGAACTTATATGAGAAGCCACAGAATCTGTTCGTAGCAGGATTCATGGGATCTCCGCAGATGAACTTCATCGACGCGACAGTTGACTTAAAGGGTGATACAGCAAACTTGAAGGTAGCAGGTCTTTCAATTCCTCTGCCTCCTGCAAAGTCAAAGAAGCTGATCGAAGGCGGATACGGCGGAAAGACAGTTACATTCGGTATCAGACCAGAGGATATTTATGATTCTCAGATGATGGTAGAAGCAAAGTCTGAGAGTACATTCGAGACAACAATCCGTGTATATGAGTTGCTCGGTGCAGAAGTATTCTTATATGCAGATTTGGCAGAGTTCCCGATCACCGCAAGAGTTGATCCTAGAACAACTGCAAGACCTGGCGACAAGGTAAAATTCGCAATCGATATCGAGAAGATTCATGTATTTGATAAAGAGACAGAGAAGATCATCACAAACTAATAGATTGTGATATCATTGAAAAATATACCCGGGTGGAATGTTTCACCCGGGTTTTAACATCTAAATCGAACTTCAGGAGGTATATATGATTTCAAATCAGGTAATTCAGACAAGCATCGATGAGCTAAAGACCATCACAAGGATTGATTTGTGTGTGATCGATATGGAAGGAATTACAGTAGCTACAACATTTGACAACAGAAATGTATCGCAGGAACTGGTGCGAAATTTCGTGGACTCCCCCGCAGATAGTCAGATAGTGGGCGGTGTCCATATGCTCAAGATTCTCGAGGACGGTGAGGTGCTCTATGTGCTGATAGCAAAGGGTGCTGGTGCAGACGCATATATGATCGGCAAAGTGGCAGTAAGCCAGATTCAGAATTTGGTGATCGCCTACAAGGAGCACTTTGATAAAAATAATTTCTTCCAAAATCTGCTTCTTGATAATCTACTGCTTGTCGATATTTACAATCGCGCCAAAAAACTCCACATTGCGCCAGAGGTGCCGCGCGTAGTCTATCTGGTGGAGGCACAGAACGACAAGGACAACATTTCCATGGAAATGTTAAAAAATATTTTCGAGGGTCAGTCAGGCTGTTATCTGACAGCTGTGGAGCAGAAAAATATCATCCTGATCAAAGAGGTCAGCGCATTGGACGCATACAGTGAAGTGGAACAGACAGCGCAGATGATCGTGGACATGCTCAACTCTGAGGCAATGCTCATCACCAAGGTTTCCTACGGAACCATTGTATCGGAGCTAAAAGAGGTTTCGAAATCCTACAAAGAGGCAAAAATGGCGCGCGATGTGGGGATGATTTTCTATATGGAAAAATCGATCAGTGCTTACAATACTCTTGGTATTGGTCGTCTGATCTACCAGCTGCCAATCAATCTGTGTCGTATTTTTATGAAGGAAATCTTTGGCGACAATATTCCAGATGATTTGGATGATGAAATTCTGACAACGGTGCAGAAGTTCTTTGACAACAATCTCAACGTGTCAGAGACATCGCGTCAGCTCTATGTACACCGAAATACGCTGGTCTACAGGATTGAGAAGCTGCACCAGTCTACTGGGCTCGACATTAGAAAGTTTGATGATGCGCTGACTTTTAAGATTGCGCTCATGGTGGTCAATTATATGAAGTATATTGATTCGCTGGAATAAAATAGATACAAAATCAATTGCATGATAAAGGCTGCCAGAAAATGAGTGCTTGTTTTCTGGCAGCCTTTTATGCACACGGGCACCCAGAGGAAACATGTCAGCAGAAGCTGACGGGTGCCCCGCATAAAATCCCAAACTTGGACATACATTAGAATAGCCATGATGAATGGAGGGGATTTCGTATGCAGTTTTTTTATATTGACTATATGAATAATGGAAAAAAAGAGCGGAACATTGGATTTCTGAGGGTAGAGAACAGCGGCTTTTGTGTGGGCTTGCGAGGTGTGCCACAACAGTGCGGCGACCGCTGTAAGGTATATGTCGTGGATTGCAACGACGAGAAAATATGCATGGGGACAGTTCCAATCAAGGGCGGCTATGGCATGGAAAAGATCAAGTGGAACGAAAGGGCAAATCTCGCGCGGTGTATGCGTGTTGAGATTCCCTTGTATGGCACGCGCAAAGGTGTGTGCGTGCTACGGGATGATTATCCCAAAGCAGACAGTGACAGTAGTGAGCATGTTGATTATGACACCAGCACGGAACTGGTTTCAAAGGAAACACAGGTGGCAAACGGTACAGAGCAGCTAGTCCGCGATGCAATCGATGAGGAGATGCATGAGGAAATCTATGCGGATAAATGGCAGCAGCTTCGAAAAATATATCCAGAAATTCACATCTGCTCCGAGGCGCAGAGCATCTTGATTCGTCCGCGCGATGTGGTGATCTTGGCGGCAAAGTATCATGAGCTGGCGACCAACTCATTTGTCTTGCATTCATATTACAATTACAGGCAGCTTCTCTTGTTTCGGTATACACAGAAGGAAATTCTGTATTATCTTGGCGTACCGGGCGTATATTATGAGAGGGAGCAGCGCATCGCGCAAATGTTTGGATTTGAGGGCTTTGAGAACGGCGAAGCGCGTATGCAGCAGGACGCGGATAACAAATTATATAAGGGCTGTTTCGGATACTATATGAAACGGGTAGAGATTTAGCGCTCTGGCGCGCTGTTGGATTTAATTGAAGCAACACGCTCAGAAAAATATTCTGCGAAGTGAACGCTATCCTCGAAGGTTTGTATTGGGTATAAATGGACGGCAGAGGTCCGCATAGGACTGCATGCTTTCCGCCGAGGGGGCGTGGAAGCCCGGAGTGAGTACACCAGTACTATCTACAAAAGATTGTAAATAATATGCATGGGCGCCCGCAATCCATCTGGCAATGGCGAGAAAGTCTGCTGCACTGTGCAGCTCCTCCACGACCGTTGTTCGAAACTCATACGGGATTTTGTGCTGGCACAACAGTGTTTGGACAGACTCCTCCACCGCAGACAGGTCCAATAAAGCTTCGCCGTTTCCATGACTGCCGACGGTCATTGCGTATTTTTCAGGCGCATTCTTGATATCCATCGCACAGTAGTCGATCAGTCTGTCTTGAAGCAGAGTGCGCAGCATTTGCGGATTCGTACCATTTGTGTCTAGTTTTACCAGATAGCCGAGCGCCCGAATGCGCTGTATTAGGTCAGGCAGGTCTGGATGCAGGGTAGGCTCGCCGCCTGTGATGCACACGCCGCTTAGGACATGCTGGCGTCTAAGTAAAAAAGAGAATACCTCATCTTCGGATAGCGGCTGCATGGTGCTGTCTTGCAGAATGAGCGCGCGATTGTGGCAGTAGGGGCAGCGGAAATTGCAGCCGCCTGTAAACAGCGTAGCGGCGACATGTTCTGGGTAATCCAGTAATGTTGTCTTCGTCAGACCTAGAATCAGCATGGTATTCAATCCTCCTTGTTTTGTTCATAGTATATCATGGATATCAACTATTTTGAAGCCTTGCACGTCTTATGAAAACATGTTATGATCTAGGAAAGGAGATGACAGAGATGAAATATAAAGCACTGCCCATCGGCGTGAGTGATTTTTCATGGTCTTATATGGCGGGCAGATGGGAGTTGGCATATGAAAAAAATTGTTTTAATCGGACCAGTTTATCCGTATAAGGGCGGCATTGCGCATTACACAAGCCTGATGTACCGCGCACTTGCGAAAAAGTTTGATGTAGAGCTGATTTCGTATAAAATGCAGTATCCGAAATTTTTGTTTAAAAAAGAACAGAGAGATTACAGGAATGATATGTTCAAAGTGGAAGGAGCGCAATTTCTGATTCATACAGCAAATCCCTTGAATATCATCGGCGTAGCACGCAAAATCAGACAGTGCAGACCAGATCTGGTCATCATGCAGTGGTGGCATCCCTATTTTGCCCCCTGTTACTGGATACTTGAGACGGCGCTGGGGAAAAAGATCAAAAAAATGTTCGTCTGCCACAACGTGTTTCCACATGAGCGTTTCCCGATGGACAAGCTACTGACAAAACTTGTCTTAAAAAAGGCAGACTTTTTTCTGGTACACGCCAAAAGTGATGGAGAAGACTTGCTTACCATCAAGCCAGACGCGCAGTTTCGCCATAATCCCCACCCCACATACAATGCATTTCAAGTCCATGGTCTTAACAAAGAACAGGCAAGACAGATGTTATCCTATAATATTGATGAGAAACTGCTGTTATTCTTTGGCTTTGTCCGGGATTACAAAGGACTGAAATACCTGATACAGGCAATGCCCATTCTAAAACAAAAAATAGAGGGGATTCGCCTGATGATTGTAGGCGCCTTTGGCAAAGATAAAGACGATTATCTCGAACTGATCAAACGCTGCGGCGTGCAGGACTGCATTGAGGTGATTGACGGGTATACACCCGACAATGAAGTAGAAAAATACTTTGCCGCCTGTGACTTGGTGGTACTTCCCTATGAGTCAGCGACACAGAGCGGCATCGTGCAAATCGCCTATGGCTTTGACAAGCCAGTGATCGTCACGAATGTAGGCGGCTTGCCCGACGTTGTGACAGACAACCAGACAGGCTATGTCGTAGAACCGCAGAATCCAGAGAAGATTGCAGATGCGGTGATAAGATATTTTCAGCATCATATGGAAACAGAATTTGTAGAGAACGTGAGGAAAGAGGCGTATCGTTTCTCGTGGGACAGGATGACGGAGAAAGTGGAGGAATTGCTGGCAGATGAGTGAGCCATTAATCAGCGTGATCGTACCTGTTTATAACGTGGAAAAATATATTGCAGCCTGTGTTGACAGTATTCTTGCGCAGACCTATACGAAGCTCGAAATCCTCTTGGTAGATGATGGCTCCACAGATTCATCAGGAGCGCTCTGTGATGAATACGCAAGAAGGGACGTGCGAGTCCGAGTCATCCATCAGGAGAATGGAGGCTTGTCGGATGCCAGAAACACTGGAATGCAAAGCGCGCAAGGAACGTATTTTGCATTTGTAGACAGTGACGATTTTATCGCCGGGGATTATATCGCATATCTGTATGGAATGATAGAGAAGCACCATGCGCAGATTGCGGTCTGTGGATATCAAAAGGTGTATCCCGGTGATGAAAACAGCTGTTACGGAACGCAGACAGACAAGCATAACAGCGTGAATTCTGAAAAAGTATATCGCACCGAAGAAGGATTGCGCCAGTTATTATATCAGCGGGGAATGATAACATCTGCGTGGGGACGCCTGTTTGATGCATCCCTTTTTATACAGGCGGATGCAATTCAGTTTCCTGTGGGAAAGCTGCATGAGGATGTAGCTGTGATGTACAAATTGTTCGGGGCGGCAGATACGATTGTCTGCGGCGGTGAAGCAAAATATTATTATCTTCAGCGCGCGGACAGTATTGTCAATCAGCAGTTTGACCGGCGCCGAATGGATTACATTGCATTTACTGGCGAGTGTATACAGTTTATGGAGGATTTTTATCCCAATTTGCGCAAGGCGGCAGTGTCGCGGCATTTCAGCGCCTGCTTTGAACTGCTCTCCTGTATAGAAAATAACAGTAGTTACAGAATAGAATATGAGCAGCTTGTCAATGAAATCAAAAAATACCGGCACATCGTCCTCTGGGATGCCGATGCAAGATTGAAAAACCGGCTGGCGGCGGCTGGCTCCTATATCTCGGTCACAGGGATACGGAAACTGAGCCGCCTTTTCAGATGAAAACGAGATAAGCTAAACAGCCGTGAGGCTGGAAGGGATTTTTTAGGACTTGATGTGTGTAAGAGGAAGCCAGCGGTCACGATGATTGACATAGATGAGCCAGATAGGAAAATACAATGAATGATTATGGAAAAGTAAGTGTGATCCTCCCAGTATATAATGGGGAAAAGTATATACAGGAAACCATCAAGAGTATTTTGCGTTCTGTGTATCAGAATATCGAAGTGCTGGTCGTAGATGACGGCTCCACAGACAACAGCCTGATGTGCTGCCGCCAGTTGCAGGAGCAGGACAGCCGCATCATTGTCTACAGCAAGGAGAACGGCGGAACAGTATCGGCAAGAAACTATGGTATCGCAAAGGCGTCTGGCAAATATCTGTGCTTCTGCGATCAGGATGATATTGTAGATAGCGAGTGTTATTCGAAACAGACCGAGCGGATGGAGCAAGATGGCAGCGAGCTGTGTATGTGCAGTGTCGGGCGGAGTATTGACGGGAAATACTCTGCCTTTGAATTGTCTGAGGACGCCTGTTATGATAACGAGCATATTTTAGAAGAATTGTTATACCCTCTGTTATTTAATGGCTTTGCCCCGCCTCTTAAAATGGGGAAAAGCAATCGTTATCCTCATATTTGGTCCTGTATGTTTCGAATGCATTTTTGGAAGAAACATGATCTTCAATTCAGGGCATATGTAAACTTTGAGGATGATCTGCTGGTCAAGACAGAAGCGCTCGCCAAGGCAAAGCGCGTCAGCACCCTCTCGCATATCGGATACTACTGGCGTGTGAATCTCCATTCAGAAACCTATGCGCATAAATATATAGAAAATCTGGCAGAAAAACAGCAGTTTTGCTTTGAGGATCTGTATCACAGCATTGCGGGGCGAATCCGTGACCAAGAGACACTTCGATTGTTAAAGAGCGCAATTTTCTGCAAACAATATCTCGAGGCAATCCACAACCTGACAAGCAGTGAGATCAAGAAAACGAGAAAGACCATTCGCCAGTATTATGAAAATACGATTTACGGGCGTAATTTTGACGAGTGTATCGCAGCCGCCAAATACGTGAAAAAGGGAAAGATCAAGCCGCAGGTATTGCTAAAAATCCTGTCAGGGCGTCATACCATGGCAAGTTATTATGCAGAGATTGTGCTGGATTGGATTCTGCTGTTTACACTGCGCTCACAGACATTGACCAGATTAGAACGGATGTTGAAAGGGATAAAGGGGTAGCGATGAAATCCGCAGCAAAAAATAACAAATTGAATATTATAGTGATTCTGCTGTTTGCAGGCAGCGTACTGCTCAGGTCAGTCATTGGCGACTTCCCAAAAGCGCTGCGCATATATCCCGATGAATTAAGATATGTGAGCATTGCGAGAAGCCTTTTTCAAGGACAGGGCTTACAGATTCATCATTTGGACACCGATTTTCAAAAAATCCTGTATAGTATCTGCATTATGCCGGCATTTCTGGCAAAAACTTCTGCGGCCCAGATTCGGCTGATCGGATACATCAATAGCGTTATCATATCGAGTTCTGTTTTTCCAGTGTATGCGCTGTGCCGTAAAATGCTCTTGGACCGAAGAGAAACCTATATTATTTTGACATTTTGGACAATATTACCGACACTGCTTGACAGCATATACTTTATGAGTGAGGTGGTCTATCTGCCGCTTGCTCTATGGCTGATTTACTGTGTGTGGTGCACTTGGCATTCAGAAAGCTTGAAGGAACGGATTTGCTGGAATCTGCTGTTGGGCTTATTATGTTATCTGGCATATCTGTGTAAGGAAATTGCCCTCTATTTTGTACTGGCGTATTTTCTGACAACAGCCGTACGCCTGCTGGTACAGCGTTCCTCATGGAAAAGGGAATGGATCGGCGCTGCGGTCTTTGGCGTGGTATTTTTGATCAGCTTTCTGATAATGAAAAGGACCCTGTTTTATGGCATGCAGAATTCTTACAGCAGTTTTAATCTCACCGGGGTCCGCGGATTGGCTCTTCTCCAGCATCCAGAAAAAATAGGTTATCTGCTGTACGCATTTCTTTATGATACCTTATATGCGGTGATCGCATTGGGAGTCTTTCCTGTTCTGATACCGATAGCGTGCTTTGACAAAAATAAAAAAGAGTCCTGGTTTGACCTGTTTGTACTGACGGCATTTCTGATCGGATGCGCCACGATTGCATATACGATCACACTTCCAGAAGAATTTGGCAAAGGGTCTCCCAGACAGCATTTGAGATATCTGGAACCTTTTGTGTTTCCGCTCTACATCAGAATGCTCTGCCATCTGAGACAGCCTGTGTCGGATGGCGCAAATAACAGTGAATATCGTGTTTGCTGTACAGACAAAGCAGCACAAAATAATATTATGCCCCGTGTCAGGCTGTGGAAAACTATGATCTATTGGTTTTCGGCAGCGTTTATCCTGGTTGGTGCAGGCGGTGGAAGCTGTCTGGTAGACAATACAATGCTGGTGTACTATGAGTTCTTTGTTCGATTTATAGGCAAGGCGGATTGGATGGCGTTTGCAGTCCGCACACTCATGGCAGCCACTCTCTTCTTTGGCACACAGCTGCTGCTGAAAGATCGGCAGCGTTTTATTCGTTTGTTTGCAGCACTGTTTCTTAGCATCAATCTCATCAATAGCACAGCAGGATACGCGGCAAGCATTTATCGTTATGCCATCACCAAAGAACAGCGCGCACAGGCATCCCAAGCCGACCAGTATCTACAGAATATCGAGGGCACAATCCTTTTGATCTCTGACGGCGGATGGGAGTCAGAGGACAGCAGGCTTTTTGACACCTACATCAACAGAGACTTCTACGTCACGGAGCTTAATTTACTCCAAGATACTGTGATTGATTTGAGTACTGATAAGATTCCCTGTTATTTTCCCTATGAATCCTATCAAGAACTGACAAAGGTCGATTATTTGATTGTGAAGGAGGAATATGGGATTTCCTTTGAGGTGGGCACAGTGGAGGAGCTTACAGGTTTTCCAATGAGGGGGTATCGGCTGTATCGGAATCAGGATGGGGGGCGGATTCGTTTGGAACGCGTTTGACAATGATAAGACCCAAAGATTTAACGGAAAAATATGTGAAATTATGTGAAATATAGAGACATTACAAAAGAGATATGATATAATCATGAGGAATACATCTAAGCCATGAAAGTTAGATAAAATTGATACAAAAGAAAAACATGGCTTAGATGTTTTTTGAGTTTAGATGTTTAAGATATAAGCAGGATAGACAAAATGTTGTTGGACATAATAAAGAAGGTTTAGTCATAGTATTTTTTATGTTTATTATTTTAAAGAGGTCTGTTATGCAGCGAATAGAAATCACATACAGGAGTACGAACATAGAGCCAACGCTATTTCTCATATTATTTTTTAGGCTAATTGGCATATACGTATCCGAGAAATTCTTTGATTATGGAGTCAATGAGGAGCTTCTCATGTTGAACAAGTTCCCTGAGATCAGAGAGCTGTACAGGGAGAATGAGGGGCTTAATTTGAGTGCGCCAGACAGGCAATTCTTTGTTATTGAAAATAACGGAGATTTTCATGAATTTGTAAGAAGGTATGTACGAACTAATATTGATTTAAAGAAATGCGTGTTTATTGATGTTTCTGGAGATTTTGAGATAGATTATCCAATAGATTTAATTGACAATAGCTATTATATAAAATATGGCGATGAGAAACAGTTATTATATAATATAATCGATGTTATGCCGATGGATAAGCAAGAACAAAAACTGTTAAAGAAAGTGGCAAAGAAATATTGTAAACAAGAGATGTGGAAAGTTCACTTGAAGGGAAAATATTTCTATCCTGCAGATACAAAGGAACATTTTATTGATGTTCTATCGAAATACAAAGTGATGATAAATGCTTTAAATGACAGCGTAGAGGAGCATGGAATTGAATATGAAGGTGAAAAGGGACGGTATATTCAATATGCTATCTGTAATCTAATGTATGAGGCGGATTTGTATTGCGTTAAAAATGAGTGGTTAGAATTATATAATCCTAAGAGTATAATCAAATCACTTGTCAGCTTGTTACAGAAACAGGAGGCGTATAAAACATTTGTCGAGAATATACAACTATTGTGTACACAGATTTATGATGATCTGTTAAAGGAGCCTAACATAGCATATCAAAATTATCTTACACTATACCGGAAAACCAATAGTTCTTTTGTTTATTTGAAAATGGCTGATTATTGGCGTTTCTTTGGACAAAGGATTAACAAAGCAATTCAGTATTATATAATGAGCGCTGCGAGTTTTCCAGAATATTATCAGGCATGGTTTCATTTGGGGTGTTGTTATGTTCAGACGGGAGATTATACAAGAGCTTTAGATGCATTCTGGAATGTGAAATATATATTAAAAAGGAGACAGCGTGCTGCTGTACTGCGCCCTATGGAAGTCATATATCTGTATAAGTCGTATTGTTGCAGCGGATATATTCAGTATCATTATTTTAGAGAGATTGACAAAGCAATTTTGGAGGATGTGACAGCAGAGTGTATCTGGGATGAGATTGAACAAAGTCATTTTTACAAGATCATGGATGACAGTGAGGATTATATGAAACAAATGATCAAGAAACAGCTTCATATTGGGAAACTGTACAGAGTTATATATAAATTAGCAAATCAAGTTGGAGATGTTTCTCTTGCAGAAGAATATCATAAAAAAATTCGATTCATGTTACAAAGTAATATGTCAAAAGAAATGAAAGATAGTATGAGGTACAATAATGGCAGACAAGATGAATTTGACAATAAACTGTATCAATAAAGTTAAAATTGAACAGTATGAAGAGTTTGAAGATTCTATATTTTTAGAAGTGTATGAGAAAGCGGCGCGGCATACTGGTAGAATAATTGAAGAGCAAACACAGACT
>CAJUII010000038.1 GCA_910586405.1 uncultured Lachnospiraceae bacterium | reverse complement strand
CTTTTATGATTTGAGTTTCTTTATGATTTGAGTTCCTTTATGATTTGAGTTTCTTTTTCACAATAATGGAAATTATTGTAGCTTTTTTCGATGCTATGTTGTATTTCTTATGAAGGAGGTACAAAATGGATTCAATGCGCAGAGAAAAAATAGTAGAAAATTTAGAGCCACAGAATGTATATTCCTCGTATGAGGAGATCATCCGAAGAAATTCAGATATGGTATACAGGCTGGCGTTCTCACTCGTCAAAACCCGTTCTGACGCTGAGGATATTTATCAGGAGGTTTTTCTGCGGTATATGCAGAAGGAGCCAGCGTTTCAGAATGCGGAGCATGAAAAGGCATGGTTTCTGCGGGTGACGATCAACTGCTGCAAAAACTTTTGGAAATCGCCGTGGATGCAAAGAAGGGTTGCGATGGAGAGCGGAGAGGTAGAGGATGCCGCGGAGAACAAGAAAGAGGCAGTGTATGAGCTAGATCACGACAAAGCAGCTTTGATTGACGCCGTGAAGCGCTTGCCAGCAAAATATCGTGTTGTCATTCACTTGTTTTATTATGAGGAATTGACCGTCGAGGAAATCGGCAGGATTACCAAAGCGAAAGCTTCGACGGTGCGCACGAGGCTGACGAGGGCGAGAAGACAGCTTGGAAGTTTGTTGAAAGCGCCTTTGGCGCATAACGGCGGGGGAAATAGAAAGTGAGAAAGGAGAGGATTTGATGTTTGAGAGCAGATACAAGGAAGCATATGATGCCATCGAACCGCCACGAGCGCTTGTGGAAGATCTGATTGAGCAGGCGAGGGCAGTAAAAAATGCAGGCGGGAGGAAGCGGAAAAACCGGTTTGTACCAAAGGCGGCTTTTGCAGCGGCCGCAGCAGTGGTGTGCCTTGTGACAGCAGTTCCAGTCTGCGCAGCGCATATCCCAGCATTTTATAGGGTTGTGGAATATCTTTCGCCTGCGCTGGCAGATCAGCTGGTCCCGATTGAGAAGAGCAGTACGAGCCAGGGAATTACGATGCAGATGGAAGCCGTTCATTTAGAGGGAAACGAGGCGAAGGTAATTCTTTCGATGCGGGATGCGGACGGAAGCACACAGGATTTGGTGCATGGAGAGATGGACTTGTTTGACAGTTATAGATTGTCTGATTATGCCAGTGATCATGTAGTCGGCGGGTGTCATTTTCTGACTTATGATGCGGCGGAGGACAAGGCTTATTTTCAGGTGGATCTCCAATCTGACAAGGCGTATCGAGCCGATAAGCTTGAGTTTGGGGTGCGTGCTGTTCTATGCGATAAATTTAAGGACACCAGAGATGTTGATCTGTCAGAGGTTGTCAGCTCGGCGGATACCAAACAGGTGATGCTGAGCGGAAGCGGCGGCGTTGTGCCCATGGAGATGCTGCCCGATGCACTGCGGAGCGCTTCCAACACAGCAGACGACCCACGGCCCACGGCGAAGGTGTTGGAAGGGATAAAAGCTACAGACTGCGCGGCGGATGATTTTACAGTGACAGCCATCGCCTATATGGATGGTGTACTGCGCGTTCAGATGTGTATGGGGGACAACTCCAAATCAGACAGACATGTCCAGTTGTTTTTGAGAGATGCGGACAAAGCTGAGCGGTATAGTGATCGCAGTGTGAGTTGGCATGAGGACGTTGGTGACACGCGCTATCAGTTTTATGAGTTTTGGTTTATTGAGGAGATCGAGAATCTCGAGGCGTATTCAATGTACGGTATTTTTCATAACTCAGGAAATCTCATAGAAGGGGATTGGAAGGTGACATTTCGTTTGCAATGAGTGATTGACATCTATAGCAGGAACATGATAAAATAATATATATTTTTGAAGGGAGGGTGCAGCATGAACGGACTCGGTTATGTACCAATTTGCAGCAGCAGTGCGATGTCAAAAACGTACAGAAAATTGCGTTTACGGGATTACTGCGCCTTTTTTGAGGAAATCTATAAGCATTTGTGTAGATAATGATATAGCCGCAGTGATTCCAGAACAGTTTAACCGAAAAAGTTGAGCTGTTTTTTGTTTGTCTGAGTTTCAGCATATATGCTTTAGCACAAAAGAACAGCATGATTAGAAAGAAGAGAGGAATTACAGATGGTTTTTCATACAAAATATAAGACAAAGACGAAAAGCGACAAAAAAGCAGTCAGCCTGAGTGAAGTTCAGCGAAAAAACAGATTGCTGCGCAATGTTGCATTGGACTATATCAATACATTCATAACAAATCTCAATATGCAGAGCTCTATATGGGTGCTTTATCTCGCATACTGTGGATTGAACCTGGCACAAATCGGCGTTGTAGAGGGGATTTATCACGCGACGGGCATTCTGTTTGAGATTCCGTCCGGTGCAGTGGCAGATTTGCTTGGCAGGAAGCGGAGTATGGTTCTGAGCAAACTATGTATCGCCGTTTCCTGTATCATTATGCTTTTTGCGAGGAGCTTCTGGTTCTTTGCTTTGAGCTTTGCGGTGCAGGCGTTAGGAAACAACCTTAATTCAGGATCGGAGGAGGCGCTCGTATATGACAGCATGAAATATGCAGGACAGGAGGAGCGCTATATAGGTGTGTGCAGCAGGCTCAACATGATCATTGAAGTGTCGCAGGGCATTGCGACAGTTGTGGGCGGCATCCTCGCGGAGTATTCGTATTTCTGGTGTTACAGTGCATGTCTAGTGATTGCAGTGCTTGCACTGGTTCCAGTCGTTTTGATGACAGAGGCGCCGTATGCCGATACACAGAACAGTCGGCGGTCTGTCAGAGATACAGTGGTAGGACACTTTAGAACATGTTATGAGATTTTGCGTTTGGATCGTCGGATTCTGAAATTAATTATCTATTATTCGGTTCTTTTTGCGTCGGAAACGCTGCTGTTTTTTTACAGCCAGCAGTATTATTATGACTTGGGATACAATAAGATTCAGATTAGTCTCATACTGCTGGTGATGGGCGGCGTCTCCTGCATTGGAGCAGTGCTAAGCGGACGGCTTTATGCAATACTTGGCAATAAGACGGCTTCGATTGGAGCGTGTGTCATCGCGGCAGCGTTTCTTGTATATGGATTTCAAAATCTGTTTGTGTCGATCATCGCATTTGCAGTAGCCGGATTTTTTAATGCGGTGCTCTATCCGATTCAATCCGAGCAGCTCAACAGTCTGATTCCGTCGGGACAGCGTGCCACGCTCATCTCTGTGAACAGCATGTTTTTCTCTATTGCGATGATATTGCTGTTTCCACTCGCCGGAATTTTGGCAGACAGGTGGGGACTCGTTCGAGTTCTTGTGGGAATTGGGGGGATGCTGATCGCGTTTCTGGTCTTGTGGCAGTATTTTATAAGAACGTGCAGATTGAGTAAGCTGTTGGATAAGTAAAATGGAACCAGTTGACGCAGGACCAGATGTAGCAGGTGTGTATACAAGATCGGTATCGTATCGATAACATTTGACATTTCACGGCAATCGCTTTATGATGAATATACTAGTACAGTATTGCACGAATAACAGTGAATACAGGTCCGCTATTTGCGCCAGTACAGCGTTGTCGTCAGTCAACATTGTCACCGCATTGCTGTGCTAGGTATTCAAGAAAGAGGAGAATCCAAATGAAAAAAGTATTTATTGATGGAAGTGAAGGGACGACGGGATTGCGCATTTTTGAGCGGTTTGAGGGAAGGAACGATATTGAAATCTTAAAGATTCCTTCAGAACTGCGCAAGGACCCGGCGGAAATCAAAAAATATATCAACGCGTCGGACATTACATTTCTCTGCCTGCCGGATGCGGCGGCGCGGGAGGCGGTGGCGATGGTTGAGAATGACAATACCATTATTATTGACACATCGACGGCGCACCGCACAGAGCCCGGCTGGGCATATGGCTATCCAGAGCTTTCTAAGGCGCACCGCGACGCGGTCAGAACCGGAAAGCGCATTGCGGTTCCAGGCTGCTATGCGACAGGCTTTATCACAATTGCCTATCCGATGGTGGCGGAGGGAATCCTGCCAAAGGATTATCCAGTCGCAGCCTTTGCCATGTCGGGCTACAGCGGTGCAGGCAAGAAAACGATCGCGGTGTACGAGGCGGATGAGCGCGACAAGGAGCTTGATGCGCCGCGGGAGTATGCGCTGAGCCAGAATCACAAACATTTGAAAGAAATGCAGGCGGTGACAGGGCTTGATCAAATGCCGCTGTTCTCGCCGCTCATCTGTGACTATTACAGCGGCATGGTGGTGACGCTGCAATTTTACACGGAGCTGTTGAGAGACAAACCGTCGCCCGAGAAGGTGCATGCGATGTTTGCAGATTATTTTGAGGGAGAGCCGTTTGTGAAGGTGATGCCGTTTGGCAAGGAAGCTGATTATAACGGCTTCTTAGCTGGAAATACATGTTCTGGTTGGGACGGCATTGAACTCTATGTGACGGGAAATGCGGACAGGCTGCTCGTCAGCACACGCTTTGACAATCTTGGAAAAGGGGCATCGGGTGCGGCAGTGCAGTGTCTCAATATCATACTTGGCTGTGATGAGCGCAAAGGATTGGTATTGTAATGATAGCGGTTGTGTGGCGGTTTATGGACGGCTGATTGACAGCGCGGAGGAAAGGTATTGTTATGACACAGTTACCACAGGATTTTATGTGTAGGATGCAGGATATGCTAAAGGAGGCGTATCCTGCTTTCCTGCGTAGCTACGAGCAAGGCAGGTTTCAGGCGCTTCGTATCAATGCGATAAAGGGCACGAAAGACGAATTTTTGGAAAAAGCGCCTTTTTTTGATTTAAGAGGTGTTTTGTGGGAGCAAAATGGATTTTATTATGATGGAACCAGCGATTGCGCGCCCGGAAAACATCCATTTCATGAGGCGGGCGTGTACTATATACAGGAACCTAGCGCGATGGCGCCGGCGGCGTATTTGGAGGCGGCGCCGGGTGAGCACGTTCTTGACCTGTGTGCGGCACCGGGTGGAAAGACGACGCAGATTGCTTCCTATATGCAGAATCAGGGGCTTCTTGTGTGCAACGAAATCCACTGTGCACGCGCAAAAATACTTTCGGAAAATGTGGAGCGCATGGGAATCTGCAATGCCCTTGTGACCAACGAGACACCACAGCATCTGGCGGAGATGTTTGATGGATATTTTGACCGCATTTTAGTGGATGCACCTTGTTCCGGCGAGGGCATGTTTCGGAAAAATGAGGAGGCGTGCAGCGAGTGGAGTCTCGCCAATGTGCAGATGTGTGCGGACAGGCAGGATGAGATCCTGGACTGTGCCGACAGGATGCTGCGCCCTGGCGGACGGCTGATCTATGCGACTTGTACATTTGCGCCAGCCGAGAATGAGGGGAGTATTGCGCGGTTTTTAGATCGCCATTCGGCGTATCAGATTTTGGAGGTCAAGAAATTTCATGGTATGTCCGAGGGTGTTCCAGCGTGGGCGCATTATGACATGCGCAGTTCTGGCGACGGTATGACAGCGGTGTGCGGGGAGGATTATGACAGCAGTGTCGGAACTCATTTGGACGGGCAGAGAGAAAGCCATGACAGTATCCGGCACACGATACGTTTATTTCCGCATCTGGTTCAGGGAGAAGGGCACTATCTTGCGGTATTGCAGAAACAGGGAGACATGCCGGAAGGATACCAGGCATTTCCGTCAAATGGCTTGCAAAAGGGCTTGAATGCAAAAGATGCCAAAGAATTTTTGCAGTTTCAACAGGAAGCGCTGCGAGTGGACCTGCTGGAAAATATGCAAGACCGTCTGTTGAAATTTGGTGAACAGCTTTATCTGATGCCAGAGGACATGCCGTCCATAAACAGGCTGAAGGTTCTGCGTGCGGGACTACACCTTGGCACCCTCAAAAAAAATCGTTTTGAGCCGTCACACGCGCTGGCGCTCGCTTTAAAAAAGGAGGATGTAAAGCGGTCAATGGAGCTTGGGACAGAAGAGACTGCAAGGGCATATCTGGGTGGAATGACCTTGAACCATGACGGCGAAAAGGGATGGTATCTCATGACCTATCAAGGATACAGCATCGGCTGGGGGAAACTTGCCGGTCAGGTTATGAAGAACCATTATCCAAAAGGACTAAGACTCTGTAGGAAAGTGTGAAGTAGATGAAAAACGCAAAAACTGCATTAAATCTCACCGAGGGCAAACCCATGAAGTTAATTTTATTGTTTGCCATTCCGGTATTTCTGGGCAATCTGTTTCAGATTTGTTACAGCCTTGTCGATACGAAGATCGTGGGCAGAATCCTGGGAGAGACGGCGCTGGCTGCCGTAGGCAGTGTGTCGGTCTTGTATACGCTGCTCACAGGGTTTTTTAATGGCCTGAGTCTTGGATTCAGTGTGCTGACAGCACGGTATTACGGAAGCGGTGAGGAGCGGAAATTAAAAGAGAACGTGGCGGGCGCGATTCTGCTGGGCTTTCTGACAGCAGGTGTTCTCATCGCCGGAATCGCTATGTTTATTCGACCGATCCTGACACTTTTGAATGTGCCGCCTCAGCAGATAGATATGGCGTTATCGTACATAACGCTTTTGGTGTGGGGGATGTTTATCACACTGGCGTACAATCTTTGCGCCAACACGCTGCGCGCGATTGGCGATTCGATTACACCGCTGATTTTTCTGGTGATTGCGGCGGTGACAAACGTCGCGCTGGATTATCTGTTCATCCTTGTTTTTCACATGGGGGTGCGGGGTGCCGCGGTGGCGACGCTCGTTTCACAGATGTTGTCAGTTGTGCTCTGCCTGTTTCGAATCCGGCAGGGATTTCCGATACTGCATCTTGCCAAAGAGCATTTTGCACTCTCAAAAGATCAGGTGGTTTCCTTATATAAAAGCGGTCTGTCTATGGGATTGATGTCAAGCCTTGTGAATTTCGGATCGTTGGTGTTGCAGAGCGGTATCAATCAGCTTGGGACTAATATTATCGTGGCACACACCGCAGCGCGCAAGGTATTTGAGATCTGGGGGCTGCCTGTGAGCGTACTTGGCTCCTCGATGGCGACATACTGCGGGCAGAATTACGGTGCAGGCAGGTATGACAGGATTCGCCAGGGCATGAAAAGCGTGCTGATCTTAGGCGCTGTGTGGGACATAATTGTCTTTGTCCTCGCACACACGGTTTCCTCCTATCTGATTCGTTTTATCACAAGTTCTGAGAATGAGGAAATTATTTATTGGGGCACGCTCTATCTCAGGGTGGATATGTCCTTTTTGCTGGTATGCCTGTTTATCGTGATACTGCGAAATTGTATGCAGGGCTTTGGCGATTATAGGACACCGATTTTATCCAGCTTTATTGAGCTTGTGGGAAAATTGGTGTTTACCTTCGTGTTTGTGCGGTTGTTTGGGTACTGGGGAATCATCTGGACAGAGCCGGTTATCTGGTTTTTGATGGTTATACCGCTGATCGTCATGACGCTCAAAAATCCTGTGATCAGGATGCGGCAGCCGAAAGCGCAGGATAGAATTTCAGGGAGGGGTTCACATGAACAAGAAATATGAGATTGATATGTGCAACGGATCTGTATTTGGCAAAATGCTTCTCTTCGCACTGCCGTTGATGTGCTCTAGCATTTTGCAACTGTTGTTTAACGCCGCAGATATTGTGGTGGTAGGGCGGTTTGCAGGGGATAATGCGCTCGCGGCGGTGGGGTCAAACACGGCGCTCATCAATTTGCTCACCAATCTGTTTGTGGGGTTGTCAGTGGGCACTAATGTGCTGACAGCACAGTATTATGGGGCAAAGCGGGAGCGCGATTTAAAGGAGACGGTACATACTTCGATGCTGCTGAGTCTGTACAGCGGTCTGCTGCTCATGGTGGTCGGATTGATCGGTGCGCCGAAGCTTTTGGCGCTGATGCAGGCTCCGCCGGAGGTGTTGGATCTCGCGGTACTGTATCTGCGCATTTATTTCCTTGGAATGGCGTCCATGATGGTGTACAATTTTGGCAGTGCGATTCTTAGAGCTGTCGGAGACACAAAGAGACCGCTCTATTATTTGCTGGGAGCCGGAATTGTGAATGTGGTGTTGAACTTGATTTTTGTCATTGTCTGTCATTTAGGTGTGGCGGGGGTGGCGATGGCGACTGTGATCTCACAGACGATCTCGGCTTTTCTGGTGGTGCGCTGTCTTGTGAGAGAACAGGGCGGTATCCATCTGGAGTTAAAGGAGCTCTGCATCACGCGGGAAAAACTTGGCAAAATTATGCAGATCGGGCTTCCGGCAGGATTTCAGGGAACTGTATTTTCACTGTCCAATGTCGTGATTCAGTCGGCTGTCAATTCCTTTGGCAATATCGCGGTCGCCGGCAATTCTGCGGCTGCGAATATTGAGGGTTTTGTCTATATGGCGATGAACGCATTTCACCAGGCGACCATCTCTTTTACCAGTCAAAATTACGGTGCGAGAGCGTATAAACGCATTTATAAAATTTTATTTGCAGGGGAGCTTTCTGTGATTGTGACTGGATTGGTACTTGGAAATTTGGCAGTATTTTTTGGGGAGGCACTGCTGAGAATTTATTCTCCGAGTGCAGATGTCATCGCGGCGGGGATGACACGACTCCAGATCATCTGCACACTGTATGCGCTGTGCGGTGTCATGGATGTGCTGGTGGGCGCGCTGCGGGGAATCGGGTATTCTATTATTCCGATGATTGTATCGCTGGTAGGCGCCTGCGGGCTGCGGCTTTTGTGGATTGCGACGGTGTTTCAGATCCCGGAGTACCACAGTCTGAGAACGGTCTATCTATCGTATCCGATCACATGGACGATCACGCTCACAGTGCATGCGATTACCTTTGCATTGGCAGCGCGCAAGGTGCTTGTACACCAGGAGAGCAAGCATATTTGAGTTATCATGTAAATTTTCATTCATTTGATGTTGGCTGGAATAAAATAATTACCTAAAAAGACCATATATGACCATACGCCCGAATACGAATTTTGTAAGATGGAACAATACAATAGATACCATCGTTTTGCAAAATTAGTATTGGGGTGAAGTGCGTGAAGACACAGGAAGCTGTAGTGACAAGGATCAAAGGATTATGTACGGAGAGGGATATGAGAATTTCTCAGTTGGCATATGTTGCAGGGATGCCGCCCTCGACGCTCAAAAATATCATGAAAGGAAACAGCAAAAATACAGGAATCGTTACGATCAAAATGATCTGTGACGGATTAAATGTATCACTGGATGAGTTTTTTCATTGTGGATTATTTGAGAATTTGGAGCAGGAGATTGATTGAACACAGGAGCCTTATGGGCTCCTGTGTTGCTTTTATGCGCACGGACGCGGAGAGGAAATAAGCAGCCCAAGGAAGCATGTCAGCAGAAGCTGACATGTGCGGAAAGGTCCCCATAGCTTACGAATAGGAAGATTTCAGTTGAAGTTTGAAAAAAGAGAATGTTTATGGTAATATAGTTTCAAAGATCATTAGGAAACGAGACATATTTATTGAGCAGTCAAGGCAAGGAGTGAAAAACAAAATATGACACAAGTGTCAGAAAGTGAAAAGGATTATCTGGAGATAGAACAGGATCTGCGCAAGCGGTATCGGAAAAATCTCTGGTGCAGGTTTACGAAGGCAATACGGGAGTACGATCTGGTACAGGAGGGGGATAAAATCGCAGTCTGTATCTCAGGCGGCAAAGATTCGATGTTGATGGCAAAACTTTTTCAGGAGTTGAAACGGCATAATAAATTTGAGTTTGATGTGAAGTTTCTGGTCATGGACCCAGGCTACAAAGCAGAGAACAGGCAATTAATTGAAAGGAATGCCAGGCGTCTGAACATTCCGATAGATATTTTTGAATCCGATATTTTTGAGTCCGTATTTCATATAGAAAGTTCGCCCTGCTATCTGTGTGCGAGAATGCGCCGCGGTTATCTGTACAGCAGGGCAAGGGAATTAGGCTGCAATAAGATCGCGCTGGGACACCACTATGATGATGTGATCGAGACGATTCTGATGGGAATGCTGTATGGAGCACAGGTGCAGACCATGATGCCTAAGCTGCACAGCACAAATTTTGAAGGGATGGAACTGATCCGCCCGATGTATCTGATACGGGAGGAGCATATCGAGGCATGGCGGGATTACAACAATCTGCATTTTCTGCAATGTGCCTGCAAGTTTACGGAAAACAGTACCTTTTGCGGTGATCTGGAAAACACCTCAAAGCGCCGTGAAATCAAACAGTTGATTCGGCAGTTAAGGCGCATCAATCCTTTTGTGGAAAATAATATCTTTAAGAGTGTAGAAAATGTAAATTTGAGTACCGTCATTGCCTACAAACAGGATGGGGTACGGCATCATTTTCTGGAGACGTACGAGACAGTATCCTGTGTGAAATCGCAGGAAATAAAACAACAGGACGCGCATCAGGACAATACTGCCAAGACGGTTGAGACGCAGGAGAAAACGTTCGAGAAGCTTATGCGGTTAAAACAGTATTTACAGGCGCTTGACAGTGCCGCGGTGGCATTCTCAGGCGGTGTGGACTCGACTTTGTTGCTGAAAGCAGCGCACGATGTTCTCGGAGACCGGGCGGTGGCAGTCATAGCAAAAGCCTGTGTGTTTCCCGATCGAGAACTGGCGGAGGCGGAGGCGTTCTGCCAGCAGGAGAAGATCACGTACTATATCTTTGAGGCGGATGTGCTTGCTGTGGATGGATTTATGGACAATCCGCCGGACCGCTGTTATCGCTGCAAAAAGGCGCTTTTCCAAGAAATTCAGAACATTGCGCAGGCACACGGAATTGTCCATGTGCTTGAAGGCTCAAACATGGATGATCTGGGGGATTACCGTCCTGGGATGCAGGCGGTTGCGGAGCTTGGAATCAAAAGCCCGCTCAGAGAGGCAGGGCTTTATAAGCAGGAGATCAGGGAACTGTCGCGGGCGTATGGTCTAAAGACCTGGGAGAAGCCATCGTATGCCTGCCTTGCATCGCGCTTTGTGTATGGGGAGAAGATCACAGAGGAAAAGCTGTGGATGGTCGGACAGGCGGAGCAGCGCTTGATCGAGAAGGGCTTTCGTCAGATGCGTGTGCGTGTTCATGGCACGCTTGCACGCATTGAAGTGCCGCAAGAGGAGTTTGAACGCATTATGCAAGATGCGGTCAGAAGTGAAATTCTCACAGAATTTAGGGCATATGGTTTTGACTATGTGACATTTGACTTGCAGGGGTATCGCACAGGGAGCATGAATCAAACAATAGAGGGTATAGAGCATGAATCAATTTTCAAGGACAGCGCTTTTGGTGGGGACAAAGGGCATTGACAAGCTAAGAGATGCCCGCGTAGCCGTGTTTGGAATCGGCGGCGTGGGGGGGTATGTGGTGGAGGCACTCGCGCGCAGCGGTGTCGGGACATTCGATTTGATCGACAATGACAGGGTATGCCTGACGAATTTAAACCGCCAGATCATCGCCACACACAGTACAATTGGGGAATATAAAGTAGACGCGGCAAAAAGACGAGTCTTAGACATCAATCCAGAGGCGGTAGTGCATACATACAAGACCTTTTTTCTGCCAGAAACGGCATCAAATTTTACTTTTTCGGCATATGATTATGTGGTGGATGCCATCGATACAGTAACCGGAAAAATCCAGCTCGTCCTAGAGGCGCACAGCGCGCGCACGCCTATCATCAGTTCCATGGGTGCTGGAAACAAGATGGACCCGACCGCGTTTCGGGTGACAGACCTCTATCAGACAAAGGTCTGTCCTCTTGCCAAGGTGATGCGCCGTGAGCTGAAAAAGCGGGGAATAGAACAACTAAAAGTCGTCTACTCTGAGGAAGTTCCAATGACGCCCTGTGACGATGCAGCAGTGTGCCAGGAGCTGCTGGAAGAAAATAAAGAAATGTATGTCGTCAAGACACGCATTCCAGGGAGCAATGCGTTTGTTCCGTCAGTGGCAGGTTTGATTATAGCGGGTGAGGTGGTCCGGGATTTGATCCAGATGTGAGGGAGGGATGAACGTCAATTATGGCATATGAAAAGCTGCTAAATGAAATATATGCGGTGGTTTCCTTAAAGTATCTCTGGCGGGAATATCAGCCGTCTTTTGTGAAGAGTGAATCACCGGATTGGATTAATGAGACGATGAATCTGGGGCTGGAGGTCAGCCAGGCGCTGCTGCCAGATGACGGCCAGACCAAGAATTTTATTGATCAGTATTTGGGCTGCCGCAAGGAGGAGCTGCCGTCGGCTGCGCTGGAGCGCTATGGGGAGCGGCTGAATTTTTATAATGGAAGGTTCTGGGCAGTATTGCCAGATGATATAGCACATCAGGATTATCTGTATAAGGCAGTGTACCGGTTTGATAAAAAGCTGGAGAAATTAAACACAAGCTATCAGCAGAAACGCTATAATGGTCTGTATTTGTTCTTGCATCCAATGGATGAATCTGCGATCGATGCGGAGCGTTTGTTTGAATCCATGGGGCAGCGCCAGAGCCATTGCGCACAGCATTTTGACTGGGTTTTTCTAAATTGTGTGAAAGTGATCTATGTCTGCAATTATACAACTAATTCGATAGAGCCGATTGTATTGCCGCCGAACGCTGAAACTTTCCTGAGTACAGAGGCGGAATATCTGCGTTACTGCGGGGAGTGGGAGGACGGTGTGTCCTTAGAGGAGGTCACAGATTTGTTTGGACATGGGGATGGAGTGCGGCTGTGAGCGAGCAAGGTCTGCTTGGCAGGCTTTCTGAGACGATTTAACAATATGGGGAGGATGATAATTTATGTACCGTGAGATTGCGAAATTAATCATGTATGGGGATATGGATAAGGCGTGTATTCTGTATCAGTTTGGAGAGATTTTCAGGCGCTTTGATGAGAAGTCCAGCTCAAAGCCAGAGCTCATCAAAGATATTTATACACAGTTGAAGCGCCTTCTGATCGTTGCTACGGATTATGGATTTAACCATAATCTCTGGCATAATTATCTCACCTTTTTTATCGTGACAAATGAGAATCCGTTCAGTATCACCTGCGAAAAAGTGGGGGCAAATGACGGCAGTGTCAATCATTTTGCAAAGAATGATTTCAGGGTGTTCAAAAATCTGTTTGATTTTGATTTCTCTGCGATTGAGGAGGACTTAGGAATAGACTGTTTTTCGCAGTTGTCAAACTACAGGGCGATTGGCAAAAAAGAGCTGATGTACAATAAAAATGTCAGTGAAAAGATCATTGCCCTGAGTGCACAGCTCGAACAGGCGGCAGATGAACATGCATTTTTTGACTGCGTGACGGCATTTTACAGGGATTTTGGCGTCGGAATGTTTGGGCTGAACAAGGCATTCCGCATTCGTGAGCAGGCACAGGGCACGATTGAATTTCTGCCGATCAACAATATGGACAAGGTGATGCTCGACGACCTTGTGGGCTATGAGCTGCAAAAAAAGAAGCTTGTCGATAACACAAGGGCGTTTGTGGAGGGCAGGAAAGCCAATAATGTATTGCTGTTCGGGGACAGCGGCACGGGCAAATCCACTAGCATCAAGGCGATTGTGAATGCCTTTTATCCGCAGGGCTTGCGCATGATCGAGATCTACAAGCATCAGTTCAAGGATTTGTCAAATGTCATTGCGCAGATTAAGAACAGGAATTATAAGTTTGTGATCTATATGGACGATCTATCCTTTGAGGAGTTTGAGGTGGAGTATAAATTCTTAAAGGCGGTCATTGAGGGCGGTGTGGAGACAAAGCCGGAAAATATTTTAATCTATGCGACCTCCAACCGCAGGCATCTGATCAAGGAGACATGGAATGACAGAGGCGACATCGAAGTTGACAATGGAATGCACCGCTCCGACACAATGGAGGAGAAGCTGTCATTGGTGAATCGTTTTGGCGTCACGATCAATTATGCGAAACCTTCTCAGAAGGAGTATTTTCATATTGTGCTTGAGCTTGCGCACAGGCAGGGGATTGCGATGTCTGACGAGGAGTTAAAAGCTGAGGCAAACAAGTGGGAGCTGAGTCATGGAGGGATTTCAGGGCGCACCGCACAGCAGTTTGTCAATTATCTGGATGGGCAGCAGTTTTAACAGAAACGAATCGAGCTTTACACTTTTTACAGAATCTGCTATGATTAAGACGAGGAAACATCATAAATCTTATAAGAGAAGGAATGTAACTGTTCAGAATATAAAACGATGATAGAAAGCATTGTTAGAATTTTGTATAGAACGATTACGAAGGATGAATATTGACATGGGGATAACATCAATTTTATCGTTACTTAGCGGCGTGGCGCTCTTCCTGTTTGGCATGTCTCTCATGGGGGACGGTCTGAAAAAAGCAGCAGGGGAAAAACTGGAGCTGATCTTGTACAAGCTCACCAATACACCGATCAAGGGGGTTTTGCTGGGAACGGCAGTGACGGCAATCATACAGTCCTCCTCCGCCACGACGGTCATGGTCGTCGGCTTTGTGAACTCTGGCATGATGAAGGTCGCGCAGGCGATCGGTATCATTATGGGGGCAAATATCGGTACGAGTATCACGGGCTGGATTTTGTGTCTTTCATATATTGAGGGATCAAACGGCATCGCACAGCTTTTGTCTACCACGACAATCTCAGCGGTGGTCTCAATCATCGGTATTTTGTTTAAGATGGTGTCCAAGAAGAGTACATATAAAAATGTCGGCGATATCATGCTTGGATTTTCCATACTGATGTTTGGTATGCAGAGTATGAGCGGGGCGGTCTCGCCATTGAAGGAAAATCCGCACTTTGTCAATACACTGACCATGTTTTCCAATCCGTTTATGGGTATCTTGGTCGGCATTGCGTTCACGGCAGTGCTGCAAAGTGCGTCGGCTTCCATCGGTATTTTGCAGGCGCTGTCGGTGACAGGTGCAATCACATTTGCGTCGGCGTTTCCGATCACGCTCGGTATCGGTGTGGGCGCTGCCTGCCCGGTTCTGCTGTCCTCTATCGGAACGAACAAGAACGGTAAGAGAACGGCGCTGATTTATCTGATGAACGATTTGTTCGGCATGATATTCTGGGCAGTGATGTTTTATTCGGTTCACGCCATTGTCCACTTTGACTTTATGGAGATGACCATGAGCCCGATCGCGATCGCGATTCTCAATACGGTGTTCCGGCTGGCAACGGTAGTGATCTTATTCCCATTTATCAAGTGGATTGAAAAGCTGGTGTTCACGCTTGTGAAGGACACCGAGGAGGACAGGGAGGAACAAGCGGATTTCGACTTGCTAGAAGAACGCTTTTTAAAATATCCGGCGCTTGCCATCGGTCAGAGCCACACTGCCATCAACGGCATGGCGAGGAAGGCGAGAAAGAATATTGGGCGTGCGATGGGGCTTTTTGACAATTATACGGAGGAGCGCTACAACAAGGTTCAGGAGAAAGAGAATCTGATTGACAAGTATGAGGATAAGCTGGGCACGTATCTGATGCAGCTGACGGGGCGCGATATGACGGAGAGCCAGTCGAGACAGGTATCTATTTTTCTGCACACGATCAGCGATTTTGAGCGTCTTGGCGATCATGCGGTAAACCTGTCAAAGTCGGCAAATGAGCTCTATGAAAAGAAAATCTCGTTCTCGGACGAGGCGACGTATGAGCTGTCTGTACTGGGGGGCGCGGTGAGAGAGATTCTTGAGATTACAGTCAACGCCTTCTCGGAGGATGATGTCGATCTGGCAATCCATGTGGAACCGCTGCGCGAGCTGGTCAATGTGCTCTGCAATGAGCTGAAATCCAGACATATCACAAGACTTCGCAATGGGAAGTGTGAGCTGAAACAGGGCTTTGCGTTCAACAATATCCTGACGGATTTTGAGCGGATTGGCGCGCACTGCTCGAATGTCGCGGTGGCGCTGCTCGAATCTGAGGCAGAGGATTTTGATACCCATGAGTATCAGAAGAGCATTCGCGAGATGAACAATGTGATGTACCGCGAGATTTTTGAGGCGTATGAGATGAAGTATGATCTTGGCAAGGTGAAGAAGACGAAGAAGAGTAAAGAAAGTAAATAACAGTGTTGGTAGAGGGACTGTCGAAAGTAAATCTTATTTCGACAGTCCTTTTATGCTCGATTGGAATTTTTGGGACTTGAATGCAGCAGGTGCATAGTAGAGTCGATGTCTTGTTTTTGCTAGACATCCCAAAGATATAATGCTAAAATGGGCTTATGATGTTTTGACAGGATGGAGATAGGAAGAAATTGAAGCAAAATCAAAAGAAAAAACGATACGAAAAGCTGGACGGCGTCCGCGGCATAGCGCTGCTTCATATGATCGCATATCACATGATTTGGGATTTGGTCTATATTTATCAGCTTGACTGGAACTGGTATCAATCGAAGGGGGCGTATGTCTGGCAGCAGGGAATTTGCTGGACGTTTATCTTTTTGTCCGGTTTTTGCTGGTCGCTTGGCAGCCGCGCGCGCAGACGGGGAATCATTGTATTTCTGGGCGGTGCGGTGATCACGCTAGTGACGTTGGCGGTGATGCCGCAGAGCAGAGTTGTCTTTGGCGTGCTGACGCTCATAGGCTCCTGTATGCTGTTGATGCAGGTGTTTGACAGATGGCTGCAAAGGCTTCCGGCGGCGGTGGGAATAGCTGGCAGCTTCGGGCTGTTTTTTTTGACGAGGAACATTAACGATGGCTGGCTTGGATTTGAGGATTGGAATATTGTGGCGCTTCCGGCGGGACTGTATCGGAATATTTTGATGACATATCTTGGATTTACACAGCCGGGCTTTTATTCGACGGACTATTTTTCGCTGTTTCCATGGCTGTTTTTGTTTCTGGCGGGATATTTTACATATCGTCTGCTTGCGGATAAAAAGGCGATGCAGCTTATGGAAAAAGGCGCTTTGCGTCCAGTGGAATGGCTGGGCAGGCATTCTTTTGAGATCTATATGATACACCAGCCTGCGATCTATGCCATTTTGGAGGCGCTGCACAGGCTGGGTGTTTTCTGAGCGCTGAGTAGTAAGCGAAGCGGCATGGTTTTAATGCCAGAGCTGTTGTACAGTGCTGGGATTTTGGGGATTGAGAGGTTGTTGCAATGGCATATTTTCCTTTTTTTGTGGATATAGGCGGAAAAAATGGACTGATCGCAGGCGGCGGCAGAGTCGCGCTGCATAAGCTGCAAAAACTGCTCCCTTATGAGGCAAAGCTGCAAATCGTGGCGCCGGAGGTGTCGGAGGCGATGGAGCAGACAGCGCTGGAAAATGACATTTGTGTCATAAAGAGAGCGTTTGAGCCGTCGGATTTGAACGAGATGTTCTTTGTCATCGCGGCGTCAGATGATGCGAAAGTCAATGCGGAGATTGGCAGGCTTTGCAGGGAGCGTGGCATTCTTGTCAATGTGGTGGATGACAAGGAGGCATGCAGCTTTTTGTTTCCGTCGCTTGTGAAGGAAGGAAATCTCAGTATCGGCATCTCGACGGAGGGGACAAGTCCAGAGGTGGCAGCGGAACTAAGAAGCAGGGTCGTGTCCATGATACCCGCCGATATGGATACAATTCTTGCGTATCTGGGCAGCCTCAGGCCCTTGGCAAAGGCGCATGTGAAGGATACGGGCAGACGTGCTGCATTTCTAAAGGATACGGCGCGGGTGTGCATGGACACGAATGCGGTATTTGACGAGCGGGAGACGATGCGCAGGCTGGAAGCTTATGCGCACGGTGAGGAGGCGGGCCATATAGAAGGCGTGCTGTTGGTCGGTGCGGGCTGCGGCAGCTTTGACCTGATTACCGTGCGGGGACTGCGCGCGATACGGCAGGCGCGGGTGCTTGTGTATGATGACTTGATAGATCAGAGACTTCTGGCGTATGCCTCCGAGCGCTGTGAGCGGATTTATGTGGGAAAGCGCAGCGGCAGGCACAGCATGGCGCAGGAGCAGATTCAAAAGCTCTTGATTCAGAAGGCGCGGGAGGGCGGTCTGATCGTGCGGCTAAAGGGGGGCGACCCGTTTGTGTTTGGCAGAGGCATGGAGGAGATGATGGCGCTTCGAAGCGAAGGGATTCCCGCGGCGTATGTTCCGGGTGTTACCTCCTGTGTCGCGATTCCGGCGTTTGCGGGGATTCCGGTGACGCACAGGGAGATTAGCAGGAGTTTTCATGTGATTACGGGACATTTGGCAGGACAGGCAGCAGATCTGTGTTCGAAGCTTGATTTTGCGTCACTTGCCCGCCTTGAAGGAACGCTGGTATTTCTGATGGGATTTGGGCAGCTTCGCCAGATTGCGGACGGGTTGATTCATGCTGGCAAAGAAGCAGCAACTCCGGCAGCAGTGGTTCATGGAACCTTTGATGCGTCGGTGGCGGTAGTGCGCGGAACCCTCGCTGACATTGCAGAGAAGGCCGCAGAAGCAGCAATGCAGGCGCCAGCGGTCATTATTGTAGGGAGGGTTGTGGCGCTCGGCGGTGCGCATGAAGGCTGTATGGAGGAAAATACTATTTGAAAAAGTTTTCGTGCATGATATAATATAACAGGATATTTTGTTCAGAGCGTGCAGTTTGCAACTCGGACATGCGCTGAAATAGTATGTTAGTTGATAGGCGTGTTGCGGCATGCAAGGGGTATAACGATGGATTACAAACGAAAAAGATTGATAAAAAGCTGGACTGGGCTGCTGTGTGCGGTCATGCTGCTGTTTGTGTGTGTTGGCAGCGTGGGTGGATTCTTTGGCGTACCGCAGGTACAGGGAGCGCAGAAGCGCGTTGTAAAAGTTGGATTTTTTCCGATGGATGGCTTTCACGAGAAGAATGAGGACGGCATGTATTATGGCATGGACGTCGAATATCTGGAGACATTGTGTGACTATGTCAGTTGGGAGATTGAGTATGTGGAGTGTGAGAGCTGGGATGCTGCATTGCAGCTTTTGGCGGACAAAGAGATTGATTTAGTCGGTTCGGCACAGTATTCCAGCAAGCGGGCTGAAATCTATCAATACGCGAATCTGGCAAGCGGGTACACCTTTGGCACGATCGCAGTGAACCGCGGCAGTGCGCTGCCTTATGAGGATTTTGGCGCGATGGAGAAGGCGGCGTTTGGCGTGGTGAAAACGTATGTCAGAAAAGAAGAATTTTATGAGTATCTTGCAGATCATGGCGTGCACAATCCCAAGGTCAAGGAATACGACAGCACGGCGGAACTCCACGCGGCACTTGATGCGGGCGAGATTGACGCGATGGTGCATTCCCTCACGGAAATCAGAGACGGGCAGCGTATTGTCGGCAGGTTTGCGCCGATGCCGATTTACTACATCTCCTATAAGGGCAATGATGAGGTGATGCGGGAATTAAATCAAGGCATTGCGGATATCAAGATGAAACGTCCTGAATTGGAGAATGAGCTGATCGCCAAGTATTATGACAGCAGGCTGGATCAGACGATCTTGCTGACAAATGATGAGAAGGAATACATTGAGGCGAAGAAGGACATTACAGTGGGGTATTTTGATGGGTATTATCCGTTTTCGTATGAGAATGAGGGGGCTTATCATGGATTGACCAAGCAGGTGCTGGATGAGATTTCAGTGCTTACGGGACTGAATTTTACCTATGTCAAGATGGCAAATATGGAGGTGGCAAAGCAGGCGTTGGCTGATGGCAGCATTGATCTGTTGAATTACTGCGGAGATACGCCTAAGAGTATGCGCAATGCTGGGATTGCTGTGACCAAAGCGTATGCGAAAGTGCCGCATGTCATTATCATGGACCGCGACAGCAAGGCAAATGAGATTGGCACACTGGCTGCTGTCAAAAATGGAAATGAGGAGGAGAACATTGCGTCGCTGGTGAATGAGGACGCCGAGATTTTATTCTTTGACTCACAACTGGAATGTCTGCGCGCTGTCAATCAGGGCAAGGCGGATGCGGCGATCTGCGACGGCTATCTGTCAGAGTATCTCCTCGGCTCGAATCTGCGCTTGAATAAACTGGAAATACGGAGTGTGTTAAATGACACGCATGTCATTTATATGGCGGTGAAGGCGGATACGGCTGCGCCGTTACTGGGTATTCTGAACAAAGAGCTTTTGGAAGTGAGCGACAAGATGGTGAGTGATTATATGCTAAAGGATAATCTCTTTGCCAAAAACAGCGTGGAAAGTTTTATCAGGGCGCACAGTGTGTTGATTATCATCATTATCGTGTTGATTGCGGCGGCGATTGTCCTCGTGATGCTGCACATGCTGCGCGACAGCAGGCGCATACAGAAGCTGATGTATAAAGATGCAGAGCTCAATATCTGGAATTTGAATTATCTGAAATACCGTGCACAGCTTCGGCTTACGTCGGACAAGAATCAAAAATATGCGCTTGCCTATATGGATATCTGTCAATTCCGGCGTTACAATACGCTCTACGGCTGGTATGCAGGGCAGAAAATTCTTGAACTGATGGTTCAGGTTTTATCGGAGAACATTGACGGTGACAAAGAGCTTTACGCGAGAAGCCACGGCGATAATTTCGTGTTATTTGTGGCATATGACACGTTAGAGCAGCTTGAATCGCGGCTTGCAAAACTGGAGGACCGAATTGCACAGCGTATATTCGAGGCGGCGGACATGCGTATGCCGGTTACGATGGGCGTCTGCTGTATCACACCGGGGAGCAATGATATACAGGTGTCTATTTCCTATGCGATACAGGCGTCAGATTTGCTGAAAAACAGCTACAGCAATGAGATTCGGATTTACGATGAAAATCTGCGCGTACAGTTAAAGGAACATCACGACAGGGAGAAGCTTCTTGAGGCGGTGGAGATCAATAAGGACTTTGTGGCGTTCTATCAGCCTAAGGTCGATATCAGGAGTGAACAGATTGTGGGGGCGGAGGCGCTGGTTCGCTTTAAAGACCCGACAGACAACGGTGCGATCAAGGCGCCGGGGTATTTTGTTCCATACTATGAGCAGACAGGACGCATCACAGAGATTGATTTCTTTGTCATGGAATGTGCATGTAAGCTTCTGCGCCGGCGAATGGACGCTGGAAAAAAGGTGGTTCCTATCTCCTGTAATTTTTCAAGAATCCATTTTATTAAGGACAATTTCCCAGAACAGTTCGAGGCGATGATGGACAAATACCGGATTCCCAAGGAGTACATAGAGGTCGAGATCACGGAGACGCTCGTTGTGGAGGAGCTCCAGCAGCACAAGGTCAAGGAGACGGTAGAGCTTCTGCGCAAGAAGGGGATTCGGCTCTCAATTGATGACTTTGGCTCTGGCTATTCATCGCTGGGCGTATTTGAGCAGATTCCGGCATCCGTCATTAAACTGGACCGCTCGTTTCTGTTAAATAACGAGAACCGTGTGCGTCAGGTGAAGATTATGAAAAATATTGTCAATCTCGCGCAGGACTTGGATGCGCAGGTGGTGTGTGAAGGTGTTGAGAATGAGAATGACACAGAGCTCATGATGGAGATTGGCGCGTATGTGGCACAGGGATACAGATATAGTAAGCCCGTGCCGGAGGAAGTATTTGAGGAAAAATTAGATCGAGAAAAATAGATAAAATCATTTAGAAAAGTTTAGATAAGAAGAGGAAGCATAAGAGATGAAATTAGATACAATACTATTGAAAAATGATGTAACATTGTCCTTTGAGGTCTTTCCGCCGAAGGTGACAGCAAACTATGAATCTGTGAAAGAGGCGGCCTACGGTGTCGCAAAACGAAAGCCCAGCTATATGAGCGTGACTTACGGCGCAGGCGGGAGTACAGGCGGCAATACCTTAAAACTTGCCAAGGGAATACAGGAGGAATACGGTGTCACAACGATTGCGCATCTAACTTGTGTCGGCGCGACGAAAGAGGGAATCCGTCAGGCGCTCACGCAGATGAGGGAGGCGGGCATAGAGAATGTGCTGGCACTGCGCGGCGACAGACCAAAGGATTTTGAGGGGGACCCTTTTACAGAATATCGCTATGCGTCGGAGCTGGTGGAAGATATTCAGGCATTTGGCGGCATGTGCATCGGCGGGGCGTGTTATCCTGAGGGGCATGTCGAGTCGGAGAATACGCAGGAGGATATTTTAAATCTCAAGAAAAAGGTCGATGCGGGCTGTGCATACCTGACGACGCAGATGTTTTTTGACAACAATATTTTCTATCATTTTCTCTGCCGGGTGCGTGAGGCGGGGATTGGGGTTCCGGTGATTCCGGGCATCATGCCGATTACCAGACCTTCGCAGCTCCAAAGTGCGGTGAGGTTGTCCGGATGTAATGTGCCGATGCGTTTTCGGAGTATTGTGGACTGTTTTGGCAAGAATCCAGAGGCGATGCAGCAGGCGGGCATCATCTATGCCACAGATCAGATTATTGATTTGATTGCCAACGGAATCAAGCATATCCATGTGTATTCTATGAATAAGCCAGAGGTCGTAAAGGGGATTCAGGAGAGTCTGTGCAAGATTATTTATACTGGCGGTCAAAAAGACTGACCGCTCAGTATAAAGTTATGCACACAGCCGCATAAGGAAATAAGCCGCTTCGCGGCTGCGGCTGGCGCGATACTCATGTCAGATTTCATCTGTCGTGAGTATAAATGTATGATTCCCTGATTGCCGGCATAGATTATAGAAATACAAGGATTGATGGAAACAGGAATTTATGAGAAATATTTATGTTGGCGATGTAGGTGTTGCGGTGCAGTATTTACAGTTGGCGCTGAAACGGGCAGGCTATTTGAAGGAGATCAGCGGGCAGTTCAACAGGGAGACCTGCAACGCGCTAAAAGCATTTATGGGGGAGGGCGTTGGCTGCTATGTGGACAGGGCAGTGTGGGCGAGGCTGACGCCTTATCTTTCCGGTTATACGACGCATGTGATTACGGCGGGGGAAACCTTGTGGGGAATTGCCGATACATACGATACACTGGTGTCAGCCATACTGACGGCAAATCCGTCTCTTGATGCCATGAATTTACAGATAGGAACGCGGATTTACGTTCCTTTTTCTTTTGCGCTTGTAGATGAGCAGGTGCCGTACACGTCAAGTCTTACAGATTTGATCTTGGAGGGCTTAAAGGTGCGCTATCCGTTTTTGATTTCGGGGTGTATAGGGAAGAGCGTCATGGGCAGGGAAGTGTGTTATCTGCAATTTGGCGAGGGGGAGACACAGGTCTGTTACAATGCCTGCTTTCATGCAAACGAGTGGATAACGACACCGATTTTATTAAAGTTTGCGGAGGCGTATGCCAAAGCGTATGCGGAGGGAGAGGACCTCTACGGGGAGGATACCAAGGAGCTGTTTCAGCAATATAGTCTGTTTTTGATTCCGATGGTCAATCCAGATGGTGCAGATCTTGTGAATGGCATGATACGCAGTGAGGAGTATCTCGAACAGACGATGGCAATCGCAGCGGATTATCCGACAATTCCGTACCCTGATGGCTGGAAGGCAAATATAAACGGCGTGGATTTGAACTTACAGTTTCCGGCGGGCTGGGAGAATGCAAGGGATATTAAGTTTGCGCAGGGGTATACGTCGCCGGCGCCGAGGGATTTTGTCGGAGAAGCGCCGCTCTCAGCGGTGGAGAGCATCAACATGTATCATTTTACGACGGCCCATGATTTTCAATTGATTCTGGCGTATCATACGCAGGGTGAGGTGATATATTGGAAATATCTTGACTATGAACCAGCGCGCTCGAGGCGTATCGCGGAATATTTTGGAAAGGTGAGCGGTTATCAGGTGGAGGAGACACCCTACGCGTCAGGTTATGCGGGGTACAAGGATTGGTTTATCGAGACGTACAACCGTCCCGGCTACACGATTGAGGCGGGGCGCGGCACGAACCCGCTGAGCATGAGCCAGTTTCCTGAAATATATGACGATAACAGGCTGATATTAGTAGGGGGAATGACACAGTTGTTTTAGCGCGTAGAAAAAAGAAAAATCCATAAAATTCCAAGAGAGTACGCTAAAGTATCAGGATAATAAAAATGACACGGGTGTCAAAAATGGAGAGTGGCTGAATCTGAAAATACGCTACAAGGAGCCGAAGGAGGAAGAGAGTATCTTGAAAGAATATCCCGTAAAAGAGAAGGATTATCTAAAAGAGCCGTCAGAGGATTTCTATTTTGCAGCGGCAGTTGCAGAGTTTGGGCTGATCGTGAGAGACAGCGCATACAAGGGGGAGGCTTCTTTTGAAAATGTCCGCGAACTGCTGGGGAAGGTGGATACCGACGAGGATGACTACAAGGATGAATTTGTCTATCTGGTGAAAAAATTACAGCGGACAATGCCGTGAGAAGGAAATGCGCATGCAAGCAGGGGAAAGATTTTTCCCCTGCTCGATTGTATGGAGGTTTTATACAAAGGGCACCAGAGACAGATAGCTGAGCGTTCCGGGTGCGACCTCCGTCCCTTTTTCAAGCAAGGAAATGAGTCCCTTCAACGTCTCCTCCGTCTCTTTGGGCGTGGAGGGCAGCAGGGAGTTGTCCAGCTTGACAGCAATCACGATCAGCACAATTTCTGCAAGGGCAGCAGGGTAGTCGAAATGGATTTCACCATTTTGGATGCCCTGCTTGATAATTTCCGTCAAATCAGGCTTTAGCTCCGACACGACATGCGACAGATATTTATGATGTAAAAAAGCGAGATCCTGCGCGCTGGCAGTATCTGATGAACTGCCGTTTTGCTGAATAAATGCCGCGGAGGAATTTTGGCATGCCTGAAACAGCATTGCCATGCGCACAAAGGGCGAAACTTCTGTCTGCGCGGCAAGATTCTGGGCAGTGAGGAGTGGTTTCTCGTAGCTGCGTTCTATGAGTGCGTCCAGTATGGCGTCTTTGGAGGGGAAATAGTAGTAGATGCTCCCCTTTCCAATCCCTGCCTTCTGTGCAATTTCACTGACAGAGATACTCTGTATTTTCTTATCTTCGAGAAGCTGCTGGAGTGCGTCCAGTATCAGGTCGTATTTTTTTTCATTCTTTTTTGTGTCAGGCATGGACGATGCCACCTTTCTCTCTATGATGATGTAGATGATATACGGGTCAACTTATATGGAACAGGAAGTACGTGAGCGGCATGCTCAGATATAAGGGTAATTAAAATAAGTATAGCACGTTTCCTGCGGGGGAACAATTGTAAATATTGTCACAAAAAAGAGTAAGAAACGGCGTCAAATTTTGGGGGAAATATACTTGACCGCTGGTCGAAAAATGTGATAGGATAGAAGAAACATAAATCGACTGCGGGTCGAAAAACGTCGAGAGATGGTTTTTGCCGTCGGCAGTCCGCATAAAGTTTACCAATATTTAGAATGAAAGTAGTGGAGGAAAGAAGATGACATACGCAGATTTTTTTTATGAGATTAAGGGCAAATTTATGGGAGCAGATGTGAGCGATATTCAGGAGCATCTCGCTTATCAGTTCAATATCGAGGACGAGGAAGCAGGCGGTGCGTTTTACGTGGAAGTAAAAGACGGCGTGCTCTTTGTGGAGCCATATGAGTTTTACGACAGAGATGCGATGTTTATCAGTACACCAGAGGTATTTCGAAAGATTGCGGAGGGTGAGATGGACCCTGTTTGGGCGTTCACGACACAGAAACTCAGAGTTGAGGGAAATATTGATAAGGCATTAAAGCTCAACGACATTATCCAGCGCAAGAAAAAAGAGGCGAAGAAGGAAGCCAAAGAGGCGAAAAAGGAAGCGAAGAAGGAAGCCAAGGAGGCTAAAAAAGAAGTGAAGAAGGAAGCAGCTGACAAAAAGGCTGAATAACCGAGTGGAGGCGTAAGCAATGGGAATACTCAAAAATACAATGACCTGTCTGGGGGTTCTTGCAGCGGCAGGTGTGGGTGAGACAGCATATTTTTACAGAAGGACAATGAAGCGCAACAACGCCAAGGTTGAGCGGACGATGAAGATGGCAGGGACGGACTGGAACCAGTATGCGCCGCTTTTGCAGGAGAGAAAAGCATTTATGCTGGCGCAGGACCACAGAGAGATATCGCAGATGTCATTCGACAATCTGAAGCTTCATGCGACTTTTTTTCCGGCGCTGGAGGAATATGTGGACAAGACGGAGATGGCAGCCGGTAAGAAAAAAGCAGTAATCTGTTTTCACGGCTATACGAGCAAAGGGATGTCAGACTATATTGGCTTGTCGGACTACTATCTCAAGAGAGGGTATGCGATGCTGCTGCCAGATGCGAGAGCACATGGCGAGAGCGAGGGGGAGTACATTGGATTTGGCTGTCTTGACAGGAAAGATGCGCTTGTGTGGATTCACTGGTTAATTCAGGAGGTTGGAGAGGACGTTGAGATTGTTCTCCACGGAACTTCGATGGGAGGCGCGACGGTTTTGATGACAAGCGGACTCGAGCTGCCGGCACAGGTGAAGGGCATTGTCTCTGACTGCGGCTTCACATCACCCAAGGAGGTGTTTACGCATGTGCTCAATTCAATGTATCATCTGCCAGCATTTCCGGTGATTCAGGGAGCAGACATCATGAACAAGAAACTTGCAGGCTACGGTATGGATGAGTGCAACGCAAAGCGTGAGGTGGCACATGCAAAGGTTCCAATTTTATTTATTCACGGCTCGAACGACACCTTTGTACCTACGCACATGTGCAATGAGATTTATGACTGCTGTGCATCACCAAAGAAAAAGCTGATTGTGGAGGGCGCTGCGCACGCGGAGAGCTATTATAAAGACACTGAGAAATATGAACAGGCATTAAATGAGTTTTTTGATGAAATCATGTAGTGAATGATGAGTCATATAGTTCCAGAAAAGGAGAAATGAATGAAAACAAGAAAAGGATTCAAGACATATCCGTTGACAGCCGCACAGAAGTATCATTTTTACTATGCAGACTACTGTCCGGGGAAGGAGATTCTCAATGTCGGCAGCAGTCTCACCATCGAGTTTGAGCTGAATGTTGATGAGCTGCGCAAGGCAATCTACAAGGCGTATGAACGCTGTGAGTCCATGCGTGCCAGACTCGTTTACGACGAGAAGGAGAAGCAGTGGTATCAGTATATCGTGGACAAGGAGGACCGTGAGATTGAGTACGTGGATTTCACGGGCAAGACCATGGAGGAGGCAGAAGCCGAGATGACAGCGTGGACGCGCGTTCCGTTTGGACAGGACGAGCCGATGAACAAGATTGTCATCATCAAGACGCCGGACGGTTTTCAGGGAATGTACATTGTGGGCGACCACAGATTCCTTGACGCGCAGTCGCTGATTGGTTTCATGAAGGATGTCATAGAATTGTACTGCAATGCAAACTTTGAGAATGTGCCATATCCGGCTGACATGCGTTCCTATGTAGAGCAGATCGAGAAGGATTTTGCCTATGAGGCGGGCAGTAAAGCATCGGTGCGCGATCGGGAGTATTTCCACAAATTGTTTGAGGCGCCTGAGCCAATCTACAATGGTATTGATGGAAGAAAACGGCTGGATGATGCGAGACGTAAATTAAAGAATCCCAATCTCAGGGCGGCACCTACAGGATCAGACAGCTTTGCGGCGGATATTGATATTTTCCATCTGGAAGGAGAGCCGACAGAGCGTCTGATGAAATTCTGTGAGGAGCAGCACATTTCATTGCAGTGTCTGCTCATTATGGGTATCCGCACATACTTGCAGAAGATGAACAGTTGTGACGATGTTTCCATGATGGTTGCGTATGCGCGCAGGGCGACGCTTCTTGAGAAGAAATCCGGCGGTACACGTATCCACAGTTTTCCGTTTCGGACAATTATCCCTGAGGATAAGACCTTTTTGGAAGGCATTCATGAAATCAGGGACAAGCAGAATGAGGTGTTCCGCTACGTGAATTTTGACCCGGTGGAGTGCATGAACTATAAGAGGGAGGTCTATCAAACGCCTCTTGGAATGGGGTATGAGACGGTGGCGCTCACATACCAGCCTGCGACGCTGCGCGAAAAGGGTCTGGTTGATTTGGGCGATATCCGTTACAAGACAAAGAGATATGGAAACGGATACTATGCGGATGGTCTCTACCTGACCGTGATGCACAGACCGGAGGACAATGGTCTGGACTTTAGCTTTGAACATCAGGTAAAGGCGTACAGCAGAGAGACGCTTGAGCTGTTTTATTACTATATGTGCAAGATTATGTTCAAGGGAATCGAGAATCCGAACTTGACAATTGGCGCTGTGATTAAACTGATTTAGGAATGTAGTGAAATACAATCGCATTTATGATAAACTGGAACAGAGCGGTGAATGGATGATGAAGTGGTATAGAAAGGCAGGGATTGGCAATGTTTGATAAGGTAGCAGGTATCATCACAAATTATGTAGAAGTGAAGCGGGAGGATATTAAACCGGAGTCCCGTTTTATGGAGGATTTAGGGTTTAGCTCTTTTGACTTTATGAGTATGCTCGGCGAGCTTGAGGAAGAGCTTGAATTGGAAATAGAAGTTGAGGAGGCGGCAAATATCCGCACAGTGCAGGAAGCAGTAGAGTATCTGGAGAGAATTTCCTAAGGAACTGTTAAGGAATAACTTTTTAATAGTGCGCAGGATTTTTCTTCG
>CAJUII010000037.1:29425-29924 GCA_910586405.1 uncultured Lachnospiraceae bacterium | reverse complement strand
GCAGTTTCATGCACAAATCAAGCCCCGCCTCCTCAATCTGCTCCATACGCGCCATTGATACAACATACAATGACACAGAACGAATCAGAACCTCCATCTCGTAATACAAAATTTCCATCAGAACCAGCCAGAAAATATAGGCGGCTGCTATGACAAGTGTCAGCGTCATTTGCAGACTGGCAATTCCATAGACAATGATGCAAACGCTCATCAATATCAATGGCACAGCACCCGGACTGATGTTCTCGAATGTCAGCCGAAACAGCGGACTTACAGGTTTAGACAGATACAAATCCAACTCGCCCGAACGCACCTTATAAGGGATACTGTTAATACCAAAGAAATAGATTGTCATATTGACTGCATTTAACAGAGAAAACGTCCCGATATACAAAATCATTTCTCCTCTGCCCCAACTTCCGATTCTGTCAACATTCGCATACACAGCACCAAACGCCAGCAGTTGAATGGCAAACAGGCTGCCATCTACAAAAAATGG
>CAJUII010000037.1:25203-29415 GCA_910586405.1 uncultured Lachnospiraceae bacterium | reverse complement strand
AAAATCAAACCGGAATACTGTCAGTCCATGAAAACGCAGCCGAAACAATTCTTGAAACACGCGCCAGTTTTTCTTATTCATCAAAATTCCTCCATTCTCATTGCAATGTTATTCATTCGGGACTGTTTCTTAGATTCCCGCCCCGTCATACTTCCTAAAATACTTTTTCCTTGCATTCTGGATTGCTGACTGCATCAGCACACACCAGCACCCAATGATGACAAGCCCCCGCACTGCCTCCTCCTGACACTGCCCTGTAAACAACATGGCGGGCAGATAAGTAACATAGTAAAAAGGCAGCAGCCGCAGAATACCAGTCACAGTTTCTGGAAACAGTGCCAGCGGTACGATACTCCCTGTCACCAGCGACACCAGATTATTTTTTATCATCAAAAACGTGCCGATTCCCTCAAACCGCAGCGTCAGTATGCCAAGAAAATAATTGAGCTGTATCATAAATATCATGCCAAGCCCTGCCATGAGAACCGCACACACAATCACCTGCCACTGTGTCGTAAACACAAACTGAATCCGAAATATAAAAATCCAGACCACTGCCGCCGCAAAGTCAAACACAAGATAAAACAGCACAATCCCAAGCTCCATCGCCATAAAATACCGTTCAATCCCAGCAGGTATTACAATATATTTGGAAAATGTGCCATTGCGAATGCGCTCATGTATCTCATTGCTGATTCCCTCTGACATTTCCAGTTGTGATAAAAAGGAACTGACAATGTAGTAAGAAAGCATTCCATGAAATGTAAACATGCCGACCGACTCTTTATTCTGAAAAATAATTCCCCAGAGAAGATAGGCGAACAAAATTTTGGATATGGTAAAAATCATGTTGAAAATGACATCCGCCCGCCATACTAGCTGTGTTTTCATATAAGTTTTTGATATTTCCCAGTATTTACGCATTATCGTTCCCTCCCTCCTGATAAATACGCTCCACCACAATGCCAATCTCTTCCTCCTCGATCACAATGTCTTTGGGTTCGTGCTCCATCAGCTCCGCAAGCAGCGCTTTTGCGTCTTGCCGCGCCACTTCATACTCCTTTTTGTATGGTTCGTCCACCACAAGCTTTGCGCCGCCCGTCCGCAGCCTCATTGTTTTGACTGCACTGTCAAAGGTAATCTTAATCCGCTTATTGCGCTGGAAGCGTTCAAACAATTCATCTGTTGCGCCGTCGTACAATTTTGTACCGTGATTCACGACGATCGTCCGCCTGCACAGCGTTTTGATATCTTCTATATAATGTGATGTAAGAATGATTGTTGTCCCTTTTTTCTCGTTGATTTCCCGCAAAAAACTGCGGATTTGCTTCGATGCAACCGCATCAAGCCCGATTGTCGGCTCATCCAGAAACAGAATCTTAGGATTGTGTAACAATGCCACAATCAGTTCCATTTTCATGCGCTCTCCCAACGACAGTGTCCGCACTTGTACATCCATTAAGTCCCCGACACCGAAAAGCTGTACAAAATAATTCTTATTCGCTTGAAACGTTTCCTCGGAAATCTCATAAATTTCTTTAAAAAGACGCAGTGTATCGTTGACTGTCAGCTCAAAAAACAATTGGCTCTTCTGCCCCATCACAACGGCGTACTGCTTTTTAAATGCGTTTTTCAAGTCATTGGGATAGTATCCCATCACGTTGATTGTGCCTGCTGTCGGAGCGATAATTCCAGTCAGCATCTTGATTAATGTCGTTTTCCCTGCGCCATTTGGCCCAATTAGCCCGACAAACTCACCTGCCTGAATGGACAGGTCAATCTGGTTTACCGCAGTCTTTTCTTCGTATTCACGCCGAAACAGGCTGGCAATGCTGCCACGAATGCCCTCTGGCTTTTTGTAGCGGCGGTATGTTTTGACCAAATTCGCTGTGTTGATCATTGTCGTGTCTTTGTTGATATTTTGATTTTTATTCATGTTTGTTTTCCTTTCACTTTTTCCATTTTTGAGCAGACACCGCCTTACAACAAAAAAAAGACCATGGATGCCCGAAAGCGTCTATATCATGGTCATTTTTCCAAGAATATATTTGAAAAATCATACGCGCCGAGCGTCCGCCAGCTTCTGCGGACAAACCTCCTCCGAGTGCGCGTATGCACAAAAAAACATGACCATACAGCCATGTTCTAATGATTCATTCATTATATACCATCATATAAAACAATTGTAAGGCGAAAACGTCAACAGCTTATGCCGCTGACAAATGGGCAGACTCCTAGCGCAAAAATAACGCTAAAACGCCTCCCTGCAATATTTACTTTGCAATTTTCTCCATTACAATTAAATTTAACATGCAAAATCCTCCATAATTTTATTTCGCAGCAGTCTCTGTATTGTTATGCCGCTTCGCCCTTTATCATACGCGCTGGAATGTCTGTTGTCAAGTCAAAATCAAAAACATTTTTTAACATTTATATGACAACAGATCAAAGCGCTATGTTATCTACAACTCCACGACCGCATCAAAACGTTCCAGTAGGTTTCTGCTCCTGTCATGGGTAATCACAATCACTATTTTATCTTTGATTCCAAAAATCATATTAAAAATCTCATCGGCTGTCTCCGCGTCCAGATTGCTGGTCGGCTCGTCAAATACAAGGACATCATAATTGTGCACCATAAAGCGGGCAATGTCAATCCGCTGTTTTTCACCGAACGAGATTTCGCCCGTATCAGAGGCATCAATCTCTTTATTGACCAGTTCTGCGCCCAGCTTTAAGCCTTGGCAAATCTGTTTCACTTTGGTATCGGGAATATCATCTCGGTAGAGTGCGATGTTCTCTTTGACAGAACCGTCTATCAGAAACTCATTCCGCTGGATATAGCCAATTTTATTGTAAATGCTATTGGAATCCAGTGTCCTGATATCCTGATCGTTAATCATGACGCTTCCTTTGTATTCGCTCTGTGTCAGATATTTCATCAGCACGCGCATCAACGTGGATTTTCCTTTTCCAGATTCACCGACAATCGCATATTTTCTGCCAGTCTCAAAGGTCATCTTGTAATCGTGAAAAATCTCTTTGTCTCCAAAGGCCAGATTTAAGTCCCGAAATGCGATTTGTTGTACTTTCCCGTTGATTTCCTGTTTGGCAGATTCCTCAAAAAGCTGCTCATGCTCTATCCGGCTGATAATTTCATGTGCTGTTCCCATCAGGTTTTTATCCTGAACAAAGAATTGCAGCGGTGAAAAGACGCCGTTCAACAGTTGTACCGCAGAAATCAAAAGCCCTACAGTCATGCCATCATGAAGTACAAACCAGATTCCCACAGACATGCAAAGCAATTGTGACAGCATTCCGATCGACATTCCAATGTTGTTTGCAGCAATTTTCGCAAATAGATAATTTTTTCTCGACTTCTCATACGCTTGGTCCTCCACATCCAGCTTCCTTCTGAAAAGTGTTCCCAATCCCAGAAGCTTCACCTGCTCAAATCCTTTTAAATGATTTTCAAGCACTGCCATGTATGCACTGTTATGATGTGTGTATGCGACAGTTTTCTTTGCCATCACTGCCCCCGGAAGCTGCGAGAGCACAACCGTGAGCACTGAGATTACAATAAACGATAAACCCAGCTTCCAGTTAATCACAAAAATAGATACCAGACAGACAACCGCCGATAACAGATTGGAGACAATATCACATTTAGGCAGCAGATAATTGTCCACCAAAAGATCAATATCCTTTGAATACAGGCTTAAATAGTGCCCATTTTTCTCTGCCAGAAAGGTGTGCAGTTCCTTGTGGTAGAGCGCCTTGTACAGATTTTTTTTCAAATGGCGGATAATTCTGTTGACATAGATAATTTCTGTGTAATTGTAAATGAATGAAACTACCAGCCAGCACGCTGCCATACAGATACAAATGGACATGGTTTTTTGGAGAGACTCCGTGGGGTCGAGCACCACATCAATCACTTTTCCCAGACTAAATGAAAACCGTGCCATAAACAGTGCTGAGACCAATCCCAAAACCACTGTTGCGAAATAAATTCCCCTATAACGTTTTTCTGCTTTTGACATCTTGTAACACTCCTTTTCTTGATGAAATCATTAACGTTTTACAGACATCATAAAGAAAAAGACCATCTGTGTAAATGGCTTTACATCAAGTGGTTTTTTATCAGACATAAGTGGTTACATTTTATCACTAAAAGGAAGCAATTCATCACAGCCATTGAATAAAGGCTGT
>CAJUII010000037.1:0-25103 GCA_910586405.1 uncultured Lachnospiraceae bacterium | reverse complement strand
TATTTTTTATAGTTTGTTACACTACCATCTATCTCTTTTATGAAAAAAATGATCGACCTCCTTTTTGACTGCCTCTGGCGAAAGTGATTTGGATAAGTATCCATTTGGTTTGAGTTCAAGCACCTTTTGGATGCGTTCCCGGTCTACTCTGCTAGTGAGAAAAATAACTGGAATATCTGCAAATTCCTCCTCGGAACGAATCATTTCCAATACCTGATTTCCTTTACATACTGGCATCTCATAATCCAATAGAATCAGATCTGGTCTGTCGAGCGTAATGCTCCTGATCGCAGCCATGCCCGATGTCACAGTCAACACTTCGTACTCTTCATGCAGCACATCCTGCATTGTTTTTAGTATAAAAGTCGAATCGTCTACAATCAACACTTTCTTTTTATGGTTTACAGCTTCTTTTTCCGCTTTGTTTTGATTCAAATATTGCTCAACCGCTGTCATAGCATTCTCTGTAATGATTGATATTCCTTCCTCACTTGGAATCATGTCCGCCGTAGTCATGCAATATGCGAAATAACCCTTGCCAGTGTCAAACAACAGGCTATACTGTGGACTATGTTTCTCAAAAACCTTATGAAACTGGTCATAGGTCAATAGCTGCTCTTCTTTTATCTTCGCCTGCTTCAGCTCAGGGAAATGTTCTTTGATATGTTCCACTAGCTGCCGTGCTGTATACATTGCCGCATTCATTACCAAAGTACTCACAGCCTTAGATTTCGTTTTTAATACACTGCCAATCGTATTGATAATCAATTTTTCTTCAAAGATTAACAAAAACTCCCACTTCTTTTTTTCTTTTGTGTTATAGATCAACCGATAGTATATTCCATCGCCAAATTTTTCACCGCCATAACAATTACTGATCAACCGTGAATTTAACTGAAACATATGATATAACTGACTGGCGATTGCCTGCGCCATCACCGATTGCTCCTCTTCCGGCAAAAGGTTTTCCCATTGTCTTATGACATCTCCGCTCACAATCGCATGATCCTCTATTACTGTATGTCCTAGCAGCCACCCTGCGCATACACCAAGAAAATGATTGACAGCGTCCTGCGAATAGTCTGTCTGCTCCATTTCCTTGGCCAGAGCGGGCAGTGTAGTATCTCGAAAATTGCTATGGATACGTCTGTGTACCTCAATCCCCTCATAATCAATCGAAGCCATATAAGCTTCCTCATCTGCAAAATGCTGTAATGCATGATCCTTAAAGTATTTTACTGCCTCCTGACAAACCCACTGGCTTTTCTCCTCCTGCTGTCCCAAATCGAACAGTTTATTGAGAATACCGAACAATTTCTTATGTTCACTGTCAATAATTTCTACACCTATATTGTAGCGCTTATGCCATACCAATTGATTTCCCATATGCTTTTCCTCCTAAATAAAAATAGCAATAGATAGTATAACATTATAACGCATGTTCTGTTACAGCCAGTTTTTCGCAAAATCCACCCTATTTTACACACTCACCCAATCAACACCCGTTTTCCCTCAAAAGCAAAACTGTATTTTCGTATGCGTTCTTGTGGAATCCATTCTATGTTTTCAATATTCTTTCCCGATTGTTTCCACGCCATATTTTGACTTAAATTCTTCCAAATCCCGATCTGTTTTGATAAACATAATCTCCTCAAACTTTCCTGTATGGATATTCTTGAAACCTGCAACACGCTCGCTGTTGCAAATGCTGCACTTAAGAATTGGTATTTGATTTTCTTTATCATAAGAAGCATTCTGTTTCGTCGCATACGTCTTTCTGCCAAACATCTCTTTCCCCTCCACTCGTATATTTTTAGAGCGCACCTATTCGGTGCGCTCTAAAGATTCATAAACTACAATGATAAAATCTTTTTCAGTATGTTGTAAAGGTCTGCTCTGGTCTCCGCATCATTTTTGTATTCCCGCGAAACTGCTACTGCATGTCCTTTGTAAGGCGATGCATTCGTTGAAACGCATTTAAATTGTCCCCACGGCAGCAGAGAGACATCCTTGTTGTAAACCTCCCAGATTTCGTTCTTATTCCATGTGTATTTTCCCATCAGTTTGTTGTCATTCTTGGAATAGTAAAAGGTCACTGGATAATCTGAGTAATAGATCATCACCGGACGCTCGTCATAATACGTATAGATTTCTCTTCCTGCATCGTCAAAAATCTCAGGAATACCATCACCTGTCACATCGATTAGCGCAAAGTCCTCACTGTAGCTTTCCATAAACTCAAGCTGCATCCTGTAAGCCGCGGTAAAATCATCTAAATTGTCCAGCGCCTTCTGCTTCTCTGTCTTTGCCGGCTCAATTTGCGACACCATAAAAGGACCTGGTATATAATAGGTTCCGTTTAAATCTACCTGATAAAATCCATTGTCTGTAATGCCAAAGACACGCACATTGGTAAAGCGTTCCAGATACACTACAACCGGTGAGTATACATCCGGCGTCGCGTACACTGGCGTCCCTGATGTCGTGTACATCTCCACCATTGTGATCGGTGTCACATTAAAGGCAAGTGCTGTGCTGGGCGGATTTATCAATGCCACAACCGCTGTCAACATAGCCAAGGTTATTCCAGTTTTACATTTTTGCAAAATTGATTTCATCTTCATCGTGATCTTCCCCCTTGTCAATCTCAAACTCCATCTCGTCTTTGTTCTACAGGACCCTTTTCCTGACGCTTTGGTCTGAAGTTTCATCTATCTTTAAAGTGAAATTCTTTTTTTCCTGAAGCATAATCCGAAACGATCTGCCCATTTCCATAAAGCTTGTATTTGTAGGTCAGCAGTCCCTCGATACCCACAGGTCCTCTTGCATGAAGTTTTCCGGTACTGATGCCCACCTCTGCGCCAAAACCATAGCGGAATCCATCTGCAAAGCGCGTTGAACAGTTCTGATACACGCCTGCGGAATCAACCATTCGCATAAAATATTCTGCTGCTTCCTGGTCCTCTGTCAGAATACAATCCGTGTGATGGGAACCATATTTGTTGATATGTACTATTGCCTCATCAATATTTGCCACAGTCTTTGCCGAGAGAATCAAATCCAGATACTCTGTTTGAAAATCCTCATCGGTCGCCGGCACACTCTCATACCGCTCGGCAATGTCCGCCGTGGCGCGCAGCTCGATATGATGTTCCTTGAATGCCTTGTGCAGCCGCGGCATCAGCGCATCCACTGCGTCTGTGTGCACCAGCAGCGTCTCCACCGCATTGCACGCTGCCGTATACTGTGTCTTGGCGTCAATGAGAACCGGAATCGCCTTGTCAATGTCAAACAATTTGTCCACATAAATATGACATATGCCGTCCGCATGTCCCATGACAGGAATCTTTGTATTGTTCATAATATACTGCACAAAGGCATTGGAGCCTCTCGGTATCAGTAAATCAACGGATTCATGGCATGACAACAGCTCCGAAATCTCGTCGCGCAGTTCCGCCTGAAAAAGACAGTTCTCCGGCAGACCGCTCTCTCTGGCAGCCTGCGAAATCAGTGTAAACAAGAGCTTATTCGTGTGCTTTGTCTCACTTCCACCCTTCAAGATCGCACAGTTGCCGCTCTTGATACACAGGCAGGCAATCTGTACCATTGCATCCGGCCTCGCCTCAAAGATGACACCGATAACGCCGATGGGACAGCTTTCACGGACAAGCGTTAATCCCTCGTCAAGCTCACGGACAAGCTGTGTCTCGAAGACCTTGTCCGGCATAGCAATCAGGTCTTCAATGCCTTTTACCACGTCAGATAGCTTCTGCGGTGAAAATTTTAACCGCTTTACAACCGCTTCTGGAACATGCTGTTCTGCCGCCTCTGCCAAATCCTGTTCGTTCGCACGATATATCTCGTCCTGATTTGCCTGTAAAGCCTTAATAATCGCTGACAGTGCGCAGTTTCTCATCTTGGCAGGCTTAGAAGCCATCAATGTGCTGTCAAGCTTCATCGCTGCTGCTTTTTCTTTTATTGTCATAACCTATGCTCCATTCTAATAATTTGTTCCACAACATTATATCCTCAAAAACGAATAGATAATCTCCTCCGTCACAATTTTGTCCATCTTGATATCGTGTTCGTTTCGTGGGATTTCATCGACTAACTGGCAGGCAAACGCCAGTGCCATCGTGGAAATCTGCCGTTTGTTTGCCAGATATCTGTCATAAAACCCTTTTCCGTATCCTATACGATACCCCGACGTATCAAACGCCACACCTGGCAGAACCACCAGCGTGTCCTCTCTGGGCTGGAATTTATAACGGGTGTGGTGGTCCTCTCTCGGTTCGAGAATATCCATATATCCCCGTTCAAGCTGTCGAATGGAGATTACCTGATAAAATTCCATGGTGTTTGTCATCTTGTCCACACGTGGAAAATAGATCTTCTTTCTGTGAAGAAGGGCATCCTCAAAAATACCTCGTGTCATGACCTCCCTGCAATAATCAGCATACAGTAATACATTGTCCGCCTCCCTGTACTCTGGCGTCTTGATCACTTTCTGTACGATTGACTCACTCTTCGCCGCAATCTCCTCATCCGTCAGCCCCTTACGGACCTCAAGTATTCGTTTTCTTATCTCTGCTTTGGTTTCCATTTCGTTACCCCATGATACTCATTATGTCATGTGTTTTTAGCTCTCTTCTCACCGAGATTTGTAATGCTTCCATCCTGCTCCTTGATGGAAATGTTATCCAACTGTCCTCTCAGATTGTTGCGCACACTCGCTATATACTCTGCACGCAGCGCAGCCTGTTCTGCCTTTTCCTCCTCTGTAAGTCCCTCCGCCTGCGATTTGTGATACAGTTCATTGATGCGTTTTATTTTTTCCTCTATATTCATATTAACCCTCAGCCATACCCTTTGCAATATCTAATTTCAAAAATTGTCCAGAAAGTTACCAGCCGCGAACCATGGCAATTTCTTTGACGTACCCTTCATCGTCATTTGGTGTCTCTAGGATAAACGGCTTGTCTTGAAGCAACGGGTGTTTTGCCACCGCCTTCAATGCCTCCATGCCAATCTCACCCTGACCGATTTTTTGATGACGGTCTTTGTGGGAACCACACCCATTCATGCTGTCATTGAAGTGCACTGCCTTGAGCCGGTCAAGCCCTATAATCTCATCAAATTCCTTCAGCACGCCGTCGAGATTTGTGACAATATCATATCCGCCGTCCCACACATGACAGGTATCAAAACACACACCCACTCTCTCTGGATATTTGACGAGATTCAGAATCGCACGCAGTTCCTCAAAGCTTCGCCCAACCTCTGAGCCCTTTCCTGCCATCGTCTCTAAGAGAACCATTGTAGTGTACTCCGGTTTTACGGCATAGTTGATGGCATCTGCAATCATTGGAATTGCTGCTTCTGTTCCCTGTCCTACATGCGAGCCGGGATGGAAATTATAGTAGTTGCCAGGGAGATACTCCATACGTCTCAAATCTTCTGCCATCGCCTCACGAGAAAAGTTTCTGATTTTTTCTTTGTCAGAACATACATTTAGTGTATACGGCGCATGTGCCACCAGCTTGCCAAATTGATGCGCCTCCATCAATTTGCACAGCCTTGCGGCATCCTCCGGATCATGTGCCTTGACCGCACCGCCTCTTGGATTTCTTGTAAAAAATGCGAAGGTGTTTCCCCCTAATTTCAACGCCGCCTTTCCCATAATCTCATAACCGTCCGCCGAGGACAGATGATTTCCTATAAACATATCTTTATCTTTCCTTTCTATACCCAATACACATTCTAACCACCATGATTCCGCTTCGCGGACTCTCAAATCCAGATGAGAAATGCCTGAAATACGGCATTTCTTCTCACGCTAAACTAAAGGTGCAAAAATGCGCAGCACACCATCAACGATGTTGTGTACCAATCCTTTATTTTCATCCTGCAATGTGCGCTCTCTGCTGACCTTCATAGATGCTTCCAAATCTTCCTTCAGGTCGGAGAGGAGCGAAGCTCTATAAAATAACGCATTGCACTCGTAATGCAGATACAGACTTCTATAGTCGAGATTCACGGTGCCGACAGAACCAATACAGTCATCAACAAGACACGCCTTGGCATGGACAAATCCCGGCGTATATTCAAAAATCCTTACACCCGCTTCAAGCAAATCACAATAATAACTTCTCGACATGCGATACACTACCTTCTTATCCGGGATTCCAGGCATGATAATCCGCACATCAACACCGCGCTTTGCAGCCCGCACAAACGCATCTCGCAGACCGTCACCCAGCAATAGATAAGGCGTGTAAAACCATACATAATTCTTTGACTGACCAAGCAAATCTATAAAAAGATTATTGCTCGCGGCCTCCTCCCTATTTGGCGAATCGTAGTATGGCTGTACATACCCGTCAAAATCCTGCCTGCACTGCCCCCGAATCAGATCGTAATCATCACCGATTAATTCCCTTGTGATCTTGTCAAAGGAGGAGGCGTTCCAAAACTCCGTAAACATATAAGCATAGCTTCGGATGGCATCGCCAGTAATCTTAAACCCAATGTCCTTCCAATGTCCAAAAGGATGTTCTTCATTGATATACTCGTCTGCCAGATTGATACCGCCGCTAAATGCCACGACACCGTCTACCACCATAATCTTGCGGTGATCCCTGTTATTTAGAGCGCCGCTTAACACAATCATTGGATTGAACTTCTCGCACTTAATCCCCTTTTTCAAGAGGGATACACGATTTCTATGCGAAAAGGTGCCAATACTGCCGATATCATCATACAGAACCCGAATATCCACACCCTCCTGCACTTTCTGCTCCATGACATTCACCATCGACTGCCAAAGAATGCCCTCCTGCACAATAAAATACTCGATAAACACATACCGCTTCGCCTCTTTTAAGGCGGAAAGCATCTGTTCAAACAAAAGCTCTCCCACAGGATAATACTGTGCTGTGTCATTTCTTAATATCGGAAAACCTGTGATCTGTTTGACATAAGCAAAAGTTTGTGCAATCCGTTTATCCTCCTGCTCTAGCTCACGCTGGACCCACTCATCCTCGGGCAACGTGATTGGAAGGCTGTCATGGACTGCATTTAGCCTTTTCTCCAGCACTTTTCCTGTCTTTTTGTTACCGTAGAGCAGATACATTAACGCCCCTGGCAGCGGTGTCACAAACATCACCAGCAGCCACAACATCTTGTAGGCGCCCTCGTCCCTTTTTGAGATGAGAAAAAGGACAAACAGCGCAGACAACACTGACAAAATACTGTAAAACATAGTGGCGAACGGCACAAGCCACTTCGCCAGCACATAGATAATCAGTCCCTGCAAAAGCACTACAGGCAATATAGAAACAATCCGTCCTGTGACGATGCTCCGCACACTGGTTTTCTTTACCTTATGTATTGTATCCTTTATTTCTTGTTTTATCTGTGTGGATTTTTCTGACAACAAATTACCTCCTGCTACAAATTTATAAGTTAAATTTGATTTTATCTATATCCGTAAAGTTAAAGTTCTCATCCTTGTTTGCCTTGAATATCGTCCCGTAATTTCTGCCTTCCATAATGCGGTGAATCACACGCACATCGCCACCGTTTGCAATGACCATATCCGCACCAGAGTAAGTCGCAATCCGCGCCGCCATAAGCTTAGTTTCCATGCCTCCTGTGCCAACGCTGCTTCCTGTCGATGCCTTCCCCATTCTAAGCAGATCTTCTGTGATATTGTCCACCTGTGCGATAAACGCTGCGTCAGGATTCTGCCGCGGGTCATCGGTGTAGAGCCCGTCGATATCTGACAACAAAATTAACAAATCTGCACCAGTGAGTGCCGTGACGATCGCGGAGAGCGTATCGTTGTCACCGATCACGTCCTCCACCTCAAAAGTCGAGATCGTATCATTCTCATTCACAACAGGAATCACTTCCATCGCAAGCAGTTCATTAAAGGTATTCTGTGCATTGTGCCTGTTTAAATCCGCCTCGATCGTATTTCTGGTGAGCAGAATCTGTGCTGCCTGATGACTGTACTCCGAGAAAATCCGCTGATAAGTCGTCATAAGCCTTGCCTGGCCAATCGCTGCACACGCCTGCTTCTGCGCGATGGTAAGCGGTGGTTTGATATGCAGGGACTTCCTGCCGCATCCGATTGCCCCCGATGTCACAAGGATGACATCCTTTCCCTGATTTCTGATATTGCAGAGCTCTCGGACCAGTATGTCCATCTTGGTGAAATCTAAGTCTCCTGTCTCTGGGTGCTGCAAGGAGGAGGACCCAATCTTTACAACCACTCTTTTCTTGTTCTTTAATTTCGCACGTAACTCTTCCACTGTATTCCGCCTCCGTATGTTCCATTGAATTTCATATGAATCAATTTATCATAATCCTTTTTATTTTAATTCTATTTCAATTATAAGTCCAGCTTTAATTCAAATTTTCATCATTGTTCGTGTTCTGAAGCGATCCGTGACGAAACGGCTGAAATTCCTGTGCGATCTGCTCGGCGATCAGAATGCCATCCATCGCCGCAGACGTGATGCCGCCCGCATATCCAGCACCCTCACCACATGGATACAAGCCCCTCACCGCTGGGCTTTGGCGCGTCTCGTCCCTGAGTATCCTCACAGGCGATGATGTCCTGCTTTCAATTCCAGCTAATATTGCCTCATCTCCCGCAAATCCTGGGATTGTCCTGTCAAACTGCACCATTCCCTCCATAAATGCCGCTTCGCACGCATCCGGCAGCAGTCCTCTTAGATTTGTCAGCTCATAGGTCCCCTTAATACACGGCTTTTCGCAGTGCTCTTTGTTCTCGGACGATACATTTTTAACAAAATCTCCATAATACTGTACTGGAACACTGCCATGTCCAAGCGCATATGCCTTTTTTTCAAGCTGTCTCTGGAACGAAATTCCGGCAAGTGGACCATCTGCGCCGTAATCCTCTGGCGTGACCTGCACGATAATGGCACTATTTGCATGGCTGCCGCCCCTGTCCGCATAACTCATACCATTCACTGCAATCTGCTGTGGCTCACTCGACGCATCAACTACAAAACCGCCCGGACACATGCAGAACGAATAGACGCCGCGCCCTGTACTGGTCTGCGCAGTCAGCTTGTACGGCGCTGCCGGAAGCAGACTGCCCTGCTCCTCACCATACATACACCCGTTCACAAGCCGCTGCGGATGCTCCACCCGCATTCCAACTGCAAAAGCTTTTGCCTCCATCGGTACATGCATCTCGTTCAAGTATGTAAACGTATCTCGAGCGCTGTGTCCGACTGCCAACACTGCCTGCGTCGTTTGAATCCATTCACTGTGATTGACTTCGACGGCACACAGCGCATTCTCTGTTACCTGAAATCCAGTCACTTTTGCCCCAAACCGGACAGTTCCGCCATTATCTGTAATAAAGCTGCGCATACGAACTATCACCTGCTTTAAGATATCTGTCCCTATATGTGGCTTATTTTCATATAGAATATGCGCTGGTGCGCCACACTCGACAAAAACTCTAAGCACTTCTTTATTTCTGCCATTTTTATCCTTCACCAACGTATTGAGCTTTCCATCGGAGAAAGTGCCCGCGCCGCCCTCACCAAACTGTACGTTCGATTCAGGATTCAGCCTGCCGCCGTTCCAGTATGCCTCCACATCCCGCGTCCTGGTATCCACATCAAAACCACGCTCCAGCAAAATCGGCTGATAACCATGCTTTGCAAGCATGTATCCGCAGAAAAGCCCTGCGGGTCCTGTGCCGATCACGACAGGTCGGTATGGCAGCGTCGCAGGTCCCGCTGCCGGAAACGCATACGCATCTTCTGCATAGAGTGTGACTTGATTGTCCTTACAGCGCTTTACGACTTTTTCTTCTAATTTTTGATTGTTCAATGTTATTCCTAGCGTATAGACCTGAAAAAGCTGCGGCTTTTTCCGCGCATCTATGGAATGTTTTAAGATACATAGCTCAGCGATATCTGCCGGCTTGATGCCCAGCACCTTTGCGGCTTTTTTGGTGAGTGTCTCTTTGCTGTCTTGTAGATCATTCCACATAAGCCTGTCTCTGTTTTTTAAATCGATGTGAAGCTCGATTTTAATTGATTTTGCCGTTATCATAATTCTCCTATCCTAGTGCTTCCTATTATCGTGCTTTTTTGACATACTTTTTCAGTATGATTTTTTCACCATACGCTTATCATACTGTAGTCCATCTGATAAAAATTACCGCCGTGCCGCATCTGTTCCCGCAATGATACCTGTTGCCCATGCCCATTGCAGGTTATAGCCGCCGCAGATGCCGTCACAGTCCAACAATTCTCCAACCAAATAAATTTCCCGATACGTTAGCGATGCAAAATTCTCATTTACCTCTCTGAGCGATACACCGCCGCAACACACTTGTGCACTGTCAAAGGACTTTGGCGCGGTAATCGGAACTCTAAAGTCCATAAGCATTCTGATACAGCGCCAGACGGCTTTCTCTCCTGCCTGACCGACTGTCACATCCGATGCGATCGCATTTTGTTTACATACGACGGATGCAATCTTTTTATGTACCAGACCAGATACAAACTCCTCAACAGTCTTGTCACGGCACCGTTTCATATCATTGCTGACCACATGATTTTCCACTCCGCTGGTGCCAAAAATATAAGAAATAAAATCCAGTGATGCCTCACACTGCCTTCCGTCATAGAGCGCTCTCGAAGCCAGTCTGCTCATCTGAAATACCGGTATCCCCGAAATACCGTAATCCGTCAATTGCAGCTCCCCTTCCTCGACAGCCGCCTCCACACCGTCAATGATCAGCCGAACTACACCCTGTGCCCTGACACCCGACAATGCTTTGAAAAAAGCGCCGTCACATTTGAGCTGTACCAGCGCTGGCAGCGGTTCGATAATTCGGTGCCCCAAACTTTCCGCGAGCGCATATCCTGAGCCGTCTGATCCCGAAACAGGTGCAGCTTTCCCCCCCGTCGCCAGAATCAGCCTGTCATATGTGATCGTTTCCTCCCTGCACTTGTATGTATCAGATGCGGATGGTTTCTTTTTTGCACTTTGTTTTTCCTGTACAGTCCGCTCGAATTGCTTCACATGAACCATTCCCCCGTTTTTTTGGGGCACGACAGCCGTCATCTCACAGTCGGTCCGTATTGTCACGCCAAGCCTGTCACATGCACTCCGTAGCACATCCAGCACAATAGAGGCTTGCTCCGATACCGGATACACCCCGCCATCCCGCTTTTCTTTCGTATATAAGCCAAGCCGCTGAAAAAATTCCCTCGTGTTGTCTGCGCCAAACCTGGCAAGTGTGTCATAAATCTGTTGCATAGATGTCGTGTCACTACTATAATATTTTCCGTGTACATCCTGCATATTCGTGAGATTACACTTGCCGTTTCCAGTCATCAAGATCTTTTTGCCGACTCTGTCCTTATGCTCAAGTACTGTGACCGCAGCGCCGTTCTCCGCCGCAGCGATAGCAGCTGCAAGACCAGAAGCCCCGCCGCCAGCCACAATAACCTTATTTGCCATAGTTCCTCCCTTCTACAGTACCGCACTACATCAAATACAACATCGCTCCTTACAGTACTGCACTAACTGCTATAGGATTCAATAAAATGGTACACTTGCAGTTCGCTGTCCATGAACTTTCCTTCCTTCAATTCATGCCGTACCTCTGCCGGAAGACTTTCCGGGTGCAGTCCCGTCTTGAAATAAAGCGTCTCCTTGTCATGCTCGAACACACATATCTCACCATTTACTTCCATGATATAAAAGCCCGTCGCGCCTTGTGTTGTATCATAAATTCGAAGTACCTTGATTTTATCTGCCGAAAATAGCTCCAGATGTTGAGACTTAAAGCCCTTTTGTTTTTCTTCAAGCGTTGGCGCCAGACTGTCCTGAGCAAGCAGTTTTTCAAGCTCCTGACGATTTAAGCCGATATATTTTACAGGAAGTGTTCCCTCCTCCATGAACACAGAACCATCCTTCTTATCAATGTTTTCATAGATACAAACCGTGTCACATGTCGTCAGAACGTTCATTTTCTGCACCTGGTAAAGCTCCTCGGCAGTTTTGCCCGAATCCTGCATCTCAGATGATTGGTCCTTCTGTTCGACAAGGTTATCCTCCTTTGGAAATCCATCCATGGTATGCCTTTTCCACATCAACACGACCACCAATACTGAAATCAACACTAATACAAAAAATAAGCCAATCTTATATCTCTTTTCCATCATCAGCCTCCTCGTGAAACTTGAACACTTTGGCGTCTTTGATATAGTATCAGCTTATTTTCACTTTTTATTCATTGTTTCAAGAGCGTGTTTGAAAATTCCACACGATCTTGACATCGACTACATTAACCGCAATTTCTTCGCAATCGTCAGTATGGTCCTGCCGCCCGGCATACTTCGCAGATCACGCTCATTGATCCCTTTTAACAGAATCAATACCACAAAATACACCACCGCACCGACACCGATTCCCACAAACACTGTCACCAGATTGCCGGCTGACTTGGAGAGCAGCAGACTCAAAAGCCCGATCACAATTCCCATCACAGCAGACGCGATCGCTGGAATGACAAAAGTGCGCGCCACCTCCTGCTTATACCGCAGATATTTGCGGATTGCCACGGCATTTAGCACAGATACTACGACCGCGAATAAAATATATGCATACACTACTGCATTGATTCCCATATTCATCTGGAGCATTGCATACAATAGTGCCACATGAATGACGAGGGAAATTGCCGCATTGCACACTGGAATCTTCATTTTGTTAATGCCCTGAAGCACTCCGTTTGTGAGTGTTGACATGGTATAGAACACGACAGATACAGAGCCTATATGAAGCATGTTGACTGCCATGTCAACTTCTCCCTTAAACAGCATGGAAACGATGGGTCTGGCGAGCACAGAAAGTCCGACTGCGCTTGGAATGGCAACAATCATTGTAAAGCGCATCGCCTGTCCAACTTTTTCTTTGGCGCGCCCATATTCTTCCCGCACCATCAACTGCGTCAGCATCGGTACGATGGATGAGCACATTGCATTGGCGAGCGCGATCGGAACATTTACCAGCACTTTATACTTTCCTGAATATACACCCCAGATATCGGTCTTGACATCCTCGAATCCCTTTGCGATCATCACGCTTCCGAAGATTTTAATGTCAATGACACCACTGATATTATAGACAGTCGTACTCAAAAGCACTGGAAAGATTGTCAGCAGTATCATGCTCAAAATCTGAGGATAACTATCCACCTTACTGCTTGCATCGCGCGCGCGCTTTTTGGCGCCCTTTCTGTAAGCCGCAAATACAAAGATGAGAAACAAAAGCCCGATGACCGCACCGATCACAGGTCCGATGGATGCACCTGCTGCGCCGTATGCCGGAGCAAAATCCTCATTGTGCAGTAGTGCCCCTACCTTGTCCCCATAATTATACAGCACAGAAGCACCAACAATACTGCCAACCAATACAAATATTTGTTCTAATATCTGTGAGACTGCCGTGGGCATCATCGTGCCCAGTCCCTGAAAATATCCTCGGAATACCCCCATCACAGACACCAGCAATAGTGCTGGTCCAAGAACTTTGAGCGCCAGCGCGCTCATTGGCTCCTCCATCACCTCCGCCGCAAAAAAATCACCCAGAAGTTCACAGACCACAAATGTTATTCCGCCTGCTGCCACAGCAAAGAACATCGCACACTGAAATGCCCTCTCCGCACTTTTGTACTGCCGCTTACTCATCTTGGAGGATACCACCTTTGACACCGCAAGCGGAAGACTATAGCAGGATATAATCAGCATAATAGAATAAATCTCATACGCCACAGAATAATATCCGTTTCCCTTGTCACCAATAATGTGCTGCATAGGGAAGCGCCTTGCGATCCCTATGATTCTGGAAAGGATTCCTGCCATCGCAAGGATTCCGCCCTGAACGATAAAATTAGACTTCTTTTTCTTCATTTAACTGTTCTCCTCAGCCCAAACTACTCATTTCTCGTTATTCCCAGTCTGCTCAGGATCTCTTCCTGCTTCCGTTCCATCACTGCCGCTTCCGCAGGTTCCATATGGTCATATCCCAACAGATGCAGCATACTGTGTGCGATCAGAAAGGCATACTCCCGCCTTGCAGAATGTCCATACTCCTCGGACTGCGCATATACTTTGTCAACAGAAATCACAATATCTCCAAGACACAGTTCACCATTCTCAGGGTCAAAGTAATCCTCTATTGTATCCTCAATCCCTGTAAAATCTGCCGGATGTTCGTAATCCACATTCGGAAAAGACAGCACATCCGTCGGGCGGTCAATCCCCCGATACTGATTGTTCATCGCATGAATCCCCAAATCATCTGTGAGAAGCACATTCACGGACGCCTCATAAGGGCAGTTCTCAGAATCCAACGTCTCCACAATCACCTTCTCTGTCACCTCCTCCACATCAAAAGGAAGTGTTTTGTCTGTCTCACTCTCCACGTAAAAAGTCATAGTATAATTTTTCTCCTGTATATATTTTTTCAATACCACCCAGATCAGCCAGCGAAATATCACTATTGTCCAAAACCTTGCTCTCAATCTTCCTGTGTATGATGGCAGTTGCAATCTTTCCATAATCCATATCCGCAGGTTTTCCCTCCGATTTGCTGATCAGATACATAATTGACGATACCACACAATCCGCAAGGTACACTGCCACAGTCTCACGCATTTTTATGGGCTGTGATTTATAAGTATATTCCTGCAAAAGCCGAACTGCCTCCGGCGGAAATTTATTGTTTTTACAGATTTCCTCCAGTGATTTTTCCTGTTTTCTGCACTCAAGCACGATAATCCGATGATAATATCCGCCATTTTTCGCCACATCGACATCCATATGCAGCATTCTTGCTGTTTTCTCTGCAAAATACGCTGTATGTATGGCATTATAATAAGTCTGCTTGTCCTCCTCCTTATACTTTGCCAGCAGATCATATTCCTGATCATTGATATGCAGATACTTTCCTTTTTCCTTATCGATGACCACCGCGCAATAAAAACGCAGCACAATCAGCATCAATATAAAAGTGACAAAGACATTCATGACCGGCATCACAAGGGCATCTGTGTTCAATGCGCCATGGCTCTCAAATACGACTTTTGCTGCAAGCTCCACAATATAGATCGTCATTGCTGCTGCCAACGGCGTTCCTGTCCTGTAATCATCATCCAACCGCTCGAAAAGCACGGCAAACAAAACCCCCACAAGCAGATACAACAGCAATGTCAGAATATCCGCAGACGCAAAATAGGCACACACACTCACCAAACCTGCATAAGCATTCAACCCAGTCACAGTGTTGGAAAAAAGCGTCAGCGCAAGCGCGAGCGCAGGCAATGCCCAGCCCGCATTCGGCAGCATCGGCAGTAGACAGGCTGCCGCCACCCCCATCAAAAACATCATAGCAAAACGCAGTAAATGCCCCCCATTGTCATAATGAAGTGACGCAAAAAGATTGGATTGAAAAAATGAAAAGATAGTCATTCCAAAACAGGCTATGACAATCATCATAAGTATAAAGATCTCCCGAAAGGATTTCTCATACAAATATGCCGCAACGCTAACTGATGGTATTGATAGAACCAGCATCCCACTAGCAATTAAAACTTTTTGCAGGCTGGTTTCTTCCTTCTTCTTCATATGTCATTTTCCTTTATGCACTTTATTTTCGAAACGGCCTCCCACCTCTTTTGGTGCGCGGCTCACTCACTTTATGGACAGCTTTGCCCTGACTGCTGCCGAGTCTGCTCTCATAATCTTCATAGGCTTTGACGATCTTCTGTACAAGCGGATGACGCACAACATCACGGCTTGTCATCCTGATCATTGCGATATCGCTGATTTTAGCGAGCACCTTCTCCGCCACATCCAGACCGGACTGCGTACCGACTGCCAAATCCTTCTGCGATGCATCTCCTGTGACAATCACCTTAGAGCCAAACCCGATTCGAGTCAGAAACATCTTCATCTGTGCTGGCGTCGTATTCTGTGCCTCATCCAATATAATATAGGCATTATCGAGCGTCCGCCCACGCATATAGGCAAGCGGTGCAACCTCGATCAATCCCTTTTCCATGTTTTTCTGGAAACTGTCCGCCCCCATGATCTGATAAAGTGCGTCATACAAGGGTCTCAGATATGGGTCTACCTTGCTCTGCAAATCCCCCGGCAGAAATCCAAGCTTTTCCCCCGCCTCTATCGCTGGACGCGTCAGTATGATACGCTCTACCTCATGGTTTTTAAAAGCTGTGATCGCCATTGCCATTGCCAAATAGGTTTTACCGGTTCCTGCCGGTCCCAGGCCAAACACGATCATGTTATCTTTAATGGCATCGATATACTTCTTTTGTCCCAACGTTTTGGGTTTGATGGGCTTCCCTGATATCGTGTGACAAATACACTCCGAGTCCATCTCAAGAAGCGCGCCCTCATCGCCTTCATGCGATAGCTCCAGCGCATAGGACACATTCTGCTCCTGTATTCTGTTTCCCCTTTTGGACAGCTCTACCAGCTCGCGCACCAGCTTTGCCGCTTTGTTGACTGCCGCCTGCTCCCCGCTGATTCGAACTTCTCCGTTGCGGTCTGTAATGACTACCTTCAAATCATCCTCAATCTGTTTGATATATGCATCATGACTGCCAAAAATATTCTGCATATGCTCCGCCTCAATCTGCATTCCAATCCGAAATTCTGCCACTGTCGTATTACTCCTTTGTCTCATCTTCCTGAATCGAGTTTATTGGTATCGCTACTGTCTCACCCGTCTGCTTTACTACCAGCAAACTTCCATTTAATTCCATCCCACTACTATTCTTTTCCATTTTAACATTTTTTTCAACAATTTGTACCCCTTTTTGCTGTAAACCTGAAATAAATTTTTCAAAATTTTCAGATAACTTAGATTTCATCTCTTCCTCTGTATATGTAAAATACTTTATATAATACTCTTTTCTGTTAATTTTCCCATAATATACTGGAAGATAGATATTATCGAGCAAAACCATTTGATGTTTTTCTGTTGCAGTCTCATATAATGTTTCGTTTTTTTTCGGTGAGATATATTTATCGACCAACTTCCACAAGGTCAGTCCGTCAATATAATAATCGCCAATCTGGGCAAATCCCGTATTCACCTGATTTCCCGTATATATCATCACTGGATAGCCGCTGTTCATCGAACACTTATACTCAATCGGTGTTCTGATAAAAATATCCGCATCCGCATCATAAATCTGGTAATCCACAATGCTCTGACTCTCGTCATAGACGGGAACACCGCCAGATACCAGCACCTGCCCCTGCTCTACAGTATCCCCCGCCTTGACTCGCGGCACGCCGTTCCTAGTGATAATCGATGTGATTGTTCCCGCTTCATTCGCAACAATATCCGTTCCTTTCATTTCTATGTGTACAGGCTCTGATTTCTCATTCTCTTTGACTTCTATATAAAGCTTTGTCCCCTCAAAGTATATTGAAGTCCATGTGACATTCTGAAATGCCTCCCTCAGCCTTTTTTCCTTCTCCTCACAGTTGATGCTGCTTTTTTTCATGCCATAATGGATATCTTCCTGTTCTAAAAAATCTGACAGCTCGTCATCACTTACCTGCAAATTCCCAACGTACTCTATTGCCCAGACGTATTCTGTCACATAATTCAGCATAATCAGACACAGTATGACACCTGCAAAAAAAATAATCCTTTTTTTGATAAAAGGAACGTAAAAAGGAATCCCTCTCTTTTTCACTACTTGTACCTTTGTGCCTGTCTTTCTTAACAGAGGCGGCATTTTCAGAAAATCGGAAGCATATGCCTCACATATGCAAATATCCTGTTCCTTCTTTATTTCCCACAAGTCAATACCATGCATTCTACACATGTTGAAGAACCGTTCCATGTAGTCCCCGTCAACCTTGATAACCAGAAAACCTTTGACAAAGCGTATCCAACTATTCTGCAAGCGTCCCACCTCAAGTTTCCCTTATCACCTTTACCTCCTTGATCTGCCCTGATATTTTCATGTCCTCATTCGAATAATGCTCGATTGTAAGACAGTCACCGCAGACACAATATTTCATGTGATTCCCTTTGATCAGGATTTCATGGCAGGTATAGGATATAATTCCCTTAAAATTCTCCACAAAAAGCTCCGACGCCCCTACCATGTGAAACAACGTAGCATTTACCACAAGATCTTTTGGCAGTGCAAACGCATCCGCAAAGCGCTCTCCCGCGCTCATAAGATCCTGTTTAAATATATCATGTCTATTCATATCAGCACCCAAAAATGAAGTATAGGTTTTCTATACTTCATTCTATGCCTTTTAATCAGTTCCTATTCCCCAATCAGCTTATCCTCATATAAAATATGATTTACGAGCCAGTTTGTCACAATGCGCAGTATTTCCTCGATCGTCTCGTCTTGGTCCTCATCAATAGCCTCCATATCCCAGCCGCCGATTGTCTCCTCAAATGCTTCATGCTGGCGCTTCTGCTCTGGCAGCCGCTTGTAACCAACCGACTCCATATATGCCTCCTCATGCTCAAAATGCGTCAGCGTATAATCCCGCAATTCCTCTAAAATATGCCTGATATGGTCATATTTATCCGGCATAAACTCCTCGCACTTTAATGTATAGAGTTCGTCCGCAATCTCAAACAACCGCCTGTGCTCGGCATCAATCTGGTCAATTCCTGTCAAAAATTCTTCTTGAAACTCGTACATCTAAAAACCTCCTGCTGTTTTTTCAAATCTATATCTACCGATACTTCCTTATCAGAACCTTCTTGCTTGCCACTGTGATATCCGAAAGCCGCTCACAGTCATAAACCGCAAGCTCACGCAGCGTATGTCCCTCTGGAAAATGTGGCAGTCTCGTCAGCGCTGGCAGACTGCGGAGCGTAACTTTTTGCAGCGCCGGCAATGTCTCCAGAAAATCCAGATTGTCTATGTCTGCAACCTTTACCAGCTCGATCTCCTGAATGGACTCAAGCTGCCCTGCCCGCTCTAATCCCTGTGCATGTTCCTGATGTACGATCACACTCTGTACATTCAGCATACGCAGCACCGCAGGCGAAGGACATGGCATCTCACACAAAACCAGCTCTCTGACAGCGTCCTTTCGTATCAAAAATTCGATATGCTGTGCAGGACCTCCAATATAGCAGTACCGAAGCTTTGGAAACCGCAACAGCCATTCGAGTTCAAACATAGACGCCTTGCCTGACGTATCCTCATCGCTGGCATCTTGGAAGGTGATACCGTCCAGCGTAAAGTCTACATAAATAGAAAGTGTTGTAAGTGCCTGTGATAATTTGTTCACAAAGCGAAAATCACGCTGTTTTGACACCGTCATGTCCAAATCCGTCAGATGTTTATACCCGGCAAGCACCTCCACATGCCTGAGCTTCTCCATGCATTGCAGCTTCAGCCTCCGTACATGTACCATATCCGCAAAATGCTGCAAATCGCAATCCTGCTTATTATAAAAATAAATGCGAAACAGCAGGTCCTCTCGAACTGAAAACAACGCTTGATCCAAAACTTTTAACGCTTCCTTGGGAAATGCTTCTTTTGTCTGTATCCAGCCTAGTTCCTCTGCTGCCGCCATCAAAGACACCATCTTCTCATCAATCTGTGAAGCTGTCAGACACGAGATCCGTCCGTCTTGCTGTGCATTCTTCTGATTCATCGCACTGTCCTCTGTAACAAGGTCAACAATACGCATAAAGTGAACTTTCTTCTGCTGTACCTGCGTTTGCTGTACTTGCGGCGCTGGCTCATGGTCTTTCTCCTGTGGCGCTTCCTGACTGTCAGGAACCCAGTTTCCTGCGGTTTCCAGCACTTCCTCCTTATGTTGCTGCAATAGTTTGAGATAAACCTGCCAGATCACTTCTGGATTGTCCTGTATCCACTCGTCAGTCTCTCCCATTCTCAGCCCATTTTCTGCCGGATAGTCAAACTCAGGATAAAGGTGATAATTCAATATTCCATAGTCATACCATTTCGCAACCTCCATAAATCCATATTGATACAGACAATCCGATAATCTTTGAATACTATTCTCTGTATCTACCTGATAAAAATTGCTATAGTACGTATGAACCCCTTCATGATACGATGCAAACTGCCAGAAATATAGCTGTATAAACATAAATACCCATTCTGGCTCGTTTTTCTCATCAGGATAAAGTTCACACTGCAAAAGATCATCAAATTCTGATAACAGTTCGCCTCCCCATGCATCTTCCACCCTACCGGCATTCGCCATCGGTTCCAGCGCCGCATATAATTTTTCCGCATATTCTCGTTTGTCCATCAATACACCTCCATGGAAGTACTGCCAAGTGATTCTGTTTTGAACCTATTATTCAAGACAATCCGGCCAGTCAACATAGTTTACAAAGTCAAATATTTGTTCTTCTGTATTTCCATCTAAAAAAAAGAGAACACGGTCTTTCCAGAATACCACCTCAAAGCCATCATCGACATAGCCGGCATTAAAAATCAAAGAGTATACCACCATGTCATCTTTTTGGTACTTACAGTTCAATTGAATACACCTGATACTTTCCGCTTCCATTCCTGCGATTTCGCGGGACCAACGCGTCTTATGAAATTGTTCAATTGTCGTAATCAGCTCGTCTGTATCCTCATCGCGCACGCCCCACTCTATGATGCTTGGCAGCAGTCTCTCCAGCATTGTCTGATAAATATGATCAAAATTCTCCTGAATATACAAAATGGTATTTTTAACTTTTAGCTGGTCCTCTGGCTGTATTTTTGTAACTGGGATACACTGAACCACACTTCCTTCAAAAATATTTAATCTTGTAACAATCTTCTGATCAAACCATTTCCCCTTGGCATTTAATACGATTGCATCGCAGCCAAAATGTTCCTCATGTCCGCGCTCACTTTCCCACACCCACGCACTGTCTATTTCCTGCTCCTGTACACATCTCTCCGCCAAGAGTGTATCCAAATCCTGTTCATTTTTAATGAAATACTTCATACACTGTTTACTCCATTCTTTGTGCTTTAGTCTATCGCTGGCGTTCCTTATTAACTCTTCACTGTAAAGACCGGTTCCATCCGCGCGACGGGCGCCGCCAGATTGTGTGCTGTGTGCACCGCAATCACTTCATGAATATCTTTATAGGCATACGGCGCCTCTGCCCGAACAGACTCCTCCCACTTTTTCAGAATATCAGCTCTGCCCTTCAAGTCTATGCGATTCGGGTCAATCGGCGTAATCACATGGAAATTTTTCATAAACTGGCGAAATGCCTCATCGTTTCCTTTGATGGCATCGCCGCGGGATTTTTGCCGTCCGGCGCCGTGGCTAGCACTGCAAAGCGCATCGCGGTTTCCCAGTCCGCGCAGCAGATAACTAGAGCTGCCCATCGACCCCGGAATCATCACAGGTTCACCATAATAGGCAAACGCTGTCCCTGCCATCTCCTCGCAGCCGCGGGCACAGCAGGCCCCCTTTCGATGAATATAATAATCCTCGCCGTCAATCTGCTGTTTCCAGATATAATTGTGCGGCGCATCATAAAGCAGCGCCAGATCACACGCGCCCAGCACCTGTGTAAAAACCTCCTGAATCATAAAGCCGAGAAACAGACGGTTTGCAAAGCCAAAATTCGCAGCATTGCCGGACGCGGACCAGAACCGGTTCCATGCATTCTGCTTTTCATACGCTTCTGGAATCGGATAAATCTTGTTCTCTGGCTGCATCAGCCCAACAGGATAAATCTCTTGACAAATCTTACGGTTCAAAAGGCCACTGTGATGGCCGATTGTCAGCGAACCCGTGTGCAGCATGACCGCCACAGCACCCTTTTTCAGATTCCATGCATTCGCAGTCTGACCGTCGTAAATCTCAGCAATCCGCTGTACCTCCAGAAAATGATTTCCGCCGCCAATCGTCCCGATCTGGTCATCATAGGTCAACTGTCCATAGCTTCCTATAAAATCCTCCAAGCCTTCTGTGGCTGCCGTTTGAATGCTGCCGCGAAATACAGTCCGGCTCAGCCATTTCTCCTGAACCTCTGGCTGATAATAGCGCCACAGCCCACGCATACCACTGTCATGATACGTCTCTAACAATCCTTCAAGCCCATAGCGAAACAGCGCCTCCCGCTGTCTCCCCGTCATCGGAATCTGTCTGCCGCCCTCAAAAAAGATGTGGCTGCGGAACCACAAACCCCTTTGTCATCATTACGGTTCCGATCGGAATCCCTGCGCCCTTGTGAAAGTCGGGTGTCAGAACCATCTTTTTAATTTGAGGCTCGTCTCCCTGAAAATAACCTGACACACCTGTCAGTCTTTCCAATGTCTCCTCCAATGCTGTCATTTGATGTAATTCTGCCACGGCATTTTTATCTGGTACAGCGTCCGCTGGCAGATAACAGAGTATTTCATTCTTTCTGTCTTTCCATTTTAATATATGTAACATAAAACTCCTTGATTTATGCAATCTGCTCTATATTCCCCATTCCCACCCTCGCAGCTTCAGTCAATGTCTGGTAATAACGATGCTCAATTACGATACGTCTGTGCACAATCGGAGCATAACGATTCTTGGGGAATCGAACCCCACACCTGCTCTTATGTGTGACCCAGGAGCGACTTGCGCTGTCGCCGCGTGGCATTCACCCTGACGCTGCTATCAATCTTTTTATTCGATCAAGTCTGTGTTCCAGTTCGTCTCCTGCAATTTGTTATCTACAAGCCGCAGTTCCTTCGCCATTTTGTCAATCTCTGTCTGCCAATCGGCAACTGAGATTGCAGACTTGATCTTAATCTCTGTGTTTCTAGCCCGATAAGAGGTTTGGCTTGCAGTATAGACAATATCCTTGTAAACGTGAATTTTTAACGAGAGCATATCTTTTACAGCGATAAGCTCCGTCAATGTCTGTCCGTCTACGCTCGTCTCACAGTTCGTTCTGTTGATCTGCGCAAGCAAATAAGCCAAACGCTCCAAAGAAGAATCTAATTCCTGTTTCAATTGTTCGGGAGATTCCGCAGTCTGCTCTCCCTCCTGTACTAACACATTATTGTTTAGACGGCTCTTTAACTGTTCAATCTTGCGATTCAAGTCCGCCCTCTCCTGCAATGCCTCTGCAAGTTTCATTTCTTCTCCTCTCTTTCCTCAAAGCCTCACATGCCGCCATCGTTATTTTTCTATCCAGAAAAGCAGCTTCTCTCTAATCCCACCAGAAAAACCAGATATCAGATACCGCGATACATGCTGCCACTTCAGCTAATGTCCCTGTTTGCGTACACTGGTACACTCTGTCAGGCGTAAACGCAAAATGCTCTTTGGCAGCCTGTAGTGAATCCTGCTTTGCAACCGGCGCTGGAAGCCGCATTTCCATCACATCATGCGTAATTGTCACAGGCACTGCACCATGTTTTTCAAACCAGTATTTACAGATTGCCATCATTTCTTCCACGCAGGGACACTCATTCCAGCCCCCAAATGGCACATATGCCACCAACTCCCACGGTTTTGTCGTTGGAACCTTGAACAGTATCGTCTCGATGATAGTTTCTGTATGCCGATCATAGTTATATCTCTGAAAAGCTGATATCCTGTCAATGACTGCTGGTTTATCATCAAACACACCCGTAAATTCCTCCAGATCAGTCATATCCTCTGTGTACGATTCATAATATTTTTGCAACAGTTCCTCACCGGACTCCAGTTCTGTCTTTAAGGTATCCTCCAGTATATATCCATCGTCCTTCAATATCCCCAGATATTCCTCCAGCACATCATCTGACGGAACCAATATTGGTGTAAAGCCTTCCTGTCGTCCCTGCTGCATCGCGCACTCATAGGCATTCATCACCTCCTGATAACTCGCTGCCGTCGAAAAAATCTGGTATGGATACCCTAATTTCGTGACAATACTCTGGGTTATTGAATTTGCCTGTTCTAAAGTTATTTCATTTGGATTCATTTATTTTCCTCGCTCCTTTCTAAATGTGGATTGCTAATCTATCAATCTTACTATTTAAAAAATACAGACTTCTCTGGTGCCTCCATATAGCGGAACCATTGCTGTGGAAGCTCATCTGCAACAAGAGAAACCATTCCACCGACGATGGCGCAGATTGTATCCCTGTCCCCCAAAGCGGAGACTGCTGTCCACAAGGCATCCTCCATCGACGCATAAAAATATACCGCACACCAAAGGCAGAATGGAACTGTATCCTGCGCAGTCAGCCTGATGCCATTTCCAAGAACAGAAACGGCAAACTCTATACTGCTTTCTTTGGGAATCGAAACCGCTGATAATATTTTATATTTGGTATCGCTTTCTGGCAATGTATCAGCGATATCTCGCAGAAAATCAATGCCCTCTCCTAAATAACGTCCCAGCTTTTTGTTCAGAAACAAAGCAGACGCTGCGGCAACTGCCATTGCACCCGCGATTCCCTCAATATGTGCATGTGTGACCTCAGCAGATGCCCTCGCATTATATAGCACTTTGTCCAAATCATCTGCAAAATAAGCACCTATCGGTGCAGCGCGCATCGCTCCGCCATTTCCCATAGACCCCATTCCGTCAAACACTTCTGGTGCAGCCTTCTGCCAATCTTTTCCTTCTGCGATATTGCGCAAAATCGTATGTGCTGTACCTCCATATCCCCGATGCCAGTCTAATTCGTAATTTGCAGCAAATACCTTTGCCAGTTCGTCCTGATTTATCTCTCCATACCGCTCTAAGATACGGTAAATCCCTATTGCCATCACGGTGTCGTCTGTAAAATGCCACGGCGATTTCAATATTTCCCTGTCCTGAATCCGTTGGCAGGCGATTTCCTCTGGCACAAAAAAGGTCTGACCAAAACAGTCTCCCAACGCAATCCCATCTAACGCGCGTTTTGCATACCTTATTCTATCTTCCTGTTTCATATTCAACTACATACCCCTTTTCATACACATCATAATACTGCCGTTCCTCCAAAACAACGCTCCCATTCCGTTCCATAAATATAGAATAATAGTATAAAATGTCTGAATCAGTAGTTA
>CAJUII010000036.1:26498-30292 GCA_910586405.1 uncultured Lachnospiraceae bacterium | reverse complement strand
TCCCTATTTTATTAAAAAACGTTTAGACTGTCAAGACATTTTTTGTCTTTTTTACAGAACATTTCGGTCCTTACCCTCTATAAACGCCTGTATGTTTTTGACGATCTCCGATACCAGATGGGTTCGGGACTCGATGCTTGCCCAGGACATATGCGGTGTGATAATGAGTTTGGTACTGTCTTTGATTTGGCTCAATGGATTGGATGGCGTCATTGGTTCTCTGTCAAGGACATCCAGCCCTGCTGCCATGATTTTTTCTGCCATGAGCGCCTGGTATAGGTCCGCTGTATTCACGACGGGACCGCGCGCCACGTTGATTAGGATTGCGGTGTGCTTCATTTTATCCAGGGCGTTTTTGTCAATAAGATTTCGTGTTCTGTCTGTGAGCGGACAGTGCAGAGATATGATATCGGATGTCCGCAGCAATGTATCCAGCTCGACTCGGGGATATTCTGTGCAGGTGCTTTTCCCGGAAGCAGAGTAGAAGAGGACATGGCAGCCGAAAGCGGACGCCAATTCGGCAACTTTGTGCCCGATCGTTCCCATGCCGACAATGCCCCAGTTCTTACCGTCCAGATCATGAAATGCTCTGTCAAAATTAGAAAAACGATCCTGTGCGCTGTAAGCGCCGGATTTTACATATTCATCATAAAATGCTATTTTTTCGGTCAGCATGAGTGCCAGCAGAATTGTGTGCTGTGCGACGGCGGGGGTACAATAATTGACTACATTGGTGACTTTGATGCCCCTGCTTTGGCAGTACGCCAGATCGACACAGTCATATCCTGTTGCCAGCAGGCAGATCAGCTTTATGTTTGGCGCGTCTGCCAAGGTGGTTTCATTTAGGGGCGCTTTGTTGGAGATGATGATATCAGCTTCTTTCACACGCTCTGAGATCTGTTCTTCGGCAGTGTTTGCGTAGTAGGTGACTTCGCCGAATTGTTCAAAGCAGGATACGTCAATGTCAGTGCCTACACTGTTGCGTTCTAAGACGACAAGTTTCATGGAAGGGATTCCTCTCTTTCTTTCTTTTTTGTTGGGGGTGAGATCAGCTCGAACCGCAGCACATCATCGTGTGGATTTACCTTTGCCAGTCCGAGTTCCGTAATTCGTGCATCAAAGACGGAAAACTTATCTTGCATCACGGCAAAAGCCCGACGCATCTGTTCGTTTGACAAGGTTTTTGCCAGCGTGACATGTGGCAGCCATGAATGGGGGGCGTAGTACTTGCTCACAGTAGTTTCAGGAATGCCGGACACGGCGCTGTGGACCTGAATTGCCAATTGTTGCAGATAGGAATTTAACACAGGCATGGTATACAGGACATATGGAAACAGTTGACCGACTGTGACGAATTGAATCATGCCCTGTTGCAGTCTGCCCTCCAGTTGCTGCACTGCCGGAATCAGGATGTCTACACTGCGCGCCTCAATTGCAGAGAGCGTCATATGCGGCGGTACGTTCTTTGCTGTCATGTAGTGATTTCCAGAGATGGCGGCAATCTGATCGATGAAGGCCTGCATTTTTCTGGTGGTAGTATTGTCGAAGTAGACGGATACAAGGTACATGCGTTTTCACCCACTTTTATTTTTGTTGGATATTTCAGAATATAGAATCTTGCAGCGGAGTTTCCGGCATTGAATGCTTTTAGCGATGAGCTTTGTGGCAGCCGGGATAGTCTCTGTGCAAGTCTGATTGGATTCTATTGTAACACATATCATTTGATCTTGCCAGCTCTTGAATACTTAGAATAAAAAACTAAAAAAGATTAAAAAATATTGATTTTAAATGAATGTTTTTTAGTGCGCATGATTTGGGGAATTGTAATAATGCCAGTAAATACAGATAAAAATAAATAATATCTAGTACTTTTATATAATTAATTTGATTAAAAATAAGCAAAACTACCTAATTAGATTAAAAATAATTAAAAATAGAGTAATAATAATTGGTAAATTATGCTAAATTAACAAAAAGGAATGATTAATTTAGTTAAAATATCAATGTCTTTTAAAGTTAAATTATGTTAAATTTATAGTGTACAGTTGATGCAATGCCGTTATTATGAGAAAGGAGAGAGAGCATAGTATGGTAATAGGGAGATTGAGAAAAACGTTAAAGAGAAGTCTCGCAGCCGCGATGACAGTGGCGATGATGGCGACTTCTGTTCCTCAGTTTTCTGTCACGGCGATGGCACAGGAAGAAGTATATGAGGAGCAAACTTCTGAAAAGGCAGCGACAGACAGAACAGATGAGGGGACGATTCAGGACGGAGATTCGGCGGGCAGCAAATCGACAGAGGAGAAAAAAGACAACGCTGAAACACAGGAGATGGGCACGAGATGATCGATGAGTTCATCAGATTTTACAATGATGGCAGAAGTGTCTTTGCGACAGATATGAACAATGAGTTTAAGAAGATCAGCAGTGTGACAAACACGACAGAGCCGGGCGCAGTGGCAGGTTATATCGTGGCGCCACAGTCGGGTGACAGGCTGCTTGCCGGCAATGGGACAACAAGGATTGCGGCGAGGATTTCCGGCGAAGTCGGCACAGAGAAAGTTCAGTTTATCGCCTCCGCAGGAGAGCAGCAAGTAATTCTGGAGGCATCTTATAATGAAGAACTGGGTGTGTGGGAAGCACAGATGACGGATGAGGAACTGCTAAGTCTCGGTGAAATTCCAGGAATGATCACACTGACAGTAGGCGAGAAGGAAATCGCCGAGATCAGCGCGCGGTTTAATCTTAAGCAGGCGGAGCAGAACGATCTGATTCCTGAGGATTTTGAAAACTATGCAGGGAGCAACAGAGAGCTAAACAGTTCGTGGACCACCAACAAAGATACAGGCAGTGAAATCACACTGAATTTGACGCAGGAGAAGGATAAGGTCTTTGGCGGCAAGTACGGTATGCAGATGAATATCACGCTGGCAAAGAAGGATGCGTGGGTGGGCGCAACCAAGAGCTTTGAGGCGGACTGGACCGAGGGCAATGCCCTTGAACTGTACACGATTCCAGAAGCAAAAGGACAGAAGGTCGTTGTGCAGGTAAAGAGCGGTTCCGAGGAATTTGAAGTCCATCTACAGGAGTATGAGGAATACACAAAATATGCCGCGACAGGAACACCTGTGAAAGTAACGATTCCTTTCAGTGCATTTGTTGGAAAAAATCATGGTGTGTTTGACCCGCCAAAGATACAGGTGATTGGGTTATGGTGCAACGCATTGCCAAACGAAAACGTGACGTATCCGCTGAGCACATCCATCTGTTATGATGAGATGCGCATTGTGACAACGGACCAGACAGGCGTGCAGATTAAGCCTGTTACGGATTCGTCAGACCCGACGGTACCGACAGACCCGTCAGAGCCGACAAAGCCAGGTGAGGCGGCAGGCAGCATTGTCACGCCAAAGTCAGGCGACAGGATTGAAGCTGATGCGCAGAACCCTGACACGCGCATTGCTGCAAAAGTATCCAACGTTGACACAAAGACCGCAGAGGTAGTATTTATTGTGGCGTCCAACGCTGCAAGCGAGACGCTCAAAGCTTCTTACAATGAATCCAAGGACGAGTGGGAAGCAGTGCTAAAAGACAGCGCACTCGAAAAACTTGGAAATGGCAGCGGAACGATCAGGCTGATTGTTGATGACAAGGAATTGGATGTCATTTCTGTCGTGTTTGGTCCGTCGGATGACGTGGCTGTCAAAAAGGGTATCTGGGTGAAGTCAATTCCGGCACAGGATTACACTGGAACAGCGATCAAACCAGAAGTAAAAGTATATGATGATGGCAGA